>CAUJGI010000478.1 GCA_963169155.1 Chloroflexota bacterium | reverse complement strand
GAAACGGCCGATGCAGAGCCGTATCGCTGGGTGAATGAGGCGTTTTTGCGGGAGCTGTTGGCTGAGTTTACGCTGGAAAAAAGCGAACTGGGTGTAACGATCGTTAACGAAAATCGTTGGCGTTCCGGCTGGTTCTGGTATAGACGGTAGGGTTTTTGGCCAAAGAGGGCACAGAGGAATTGAGAGATGTTCCTCTTTTTGCTTTGCGCCCTCTGTGGCTACATTTGCGGATCGTGGCGGCGGGGCCACCAGGTAAGGAGGGTGCTGCCATCGGTAAAGCCCAAAGGCAAAAATGCGCCCAGGAAGAAAACCAGCAAATTTTCCCAGAAGACAAAGCCGGTCAGGAGGGTGCCGGGTGAGCGGTTAGCGGGGAGCATGAGCAGCAGAAGTCCGGCAATGAGCGTGATGGCCAGGCTGACGGCCGGGCCACCCAGGGCACGCCGGATGTGAACGGTGGCATGCAGCGGCGGTTCATCTTTGGGGTAACTGCTGCCAAAAAGCACCAGCCAGCTCACCAGTTTGCGCATTGGGTAGCCGACGCGGCGCGCCACCCAGGCATGTCCCAGTTGATGCAGCAGTTCGCCGAGCCAGTGCAGAATGACGGCCGTTCCCCCCACTACCACCGCCATTCCCCAAGTCAGCTTCAGCCAAACGGCTGCGCCTACACCCAAAAGCAGCCACAGCAGCCCGGAAAGCAGGAGAGAGCTTTGGGTAAACCACACCTCCACGCCTAATACCTTGCCCAGCTGCCATCGGTTCATCGGTTACTCGTCCTGTCCGTCCTGTTCCTCCAGCAGAAAAGCAATGGCATCCACAAAGGTGTCATAGGGCTGAGCGCCGGAGAGGAAGTAGCCGTTTAAGAAGAAGGCGGGGGTACCGCTGACGCCAAAGCTGGCTCCTTCGTTTAAATCAGCAACGATTTGTTCTTGATAGCGAGCTTCGGCGAGGCAGGTGGCAAATTGGGTTTCGTCCAGCTCCATCTCGGCGGCGTACTGGTTAAACAAGGTGTCGGCATCGGAACGGCCGCTCCACGCATCCTGGTTGGCAAACAGGGCATCGTGCATGGCCAGGTAAGCGTCTTGCTCCCCGGCGCAGCGAGCCGCGTTAGCCGCAAGCATTGCCTGGGGGTGGATTTGCGTCAGGGGGAGGTCCTTAAACACGTAATAAACCACCCCGCTTTCGATGTAATCTTCACGAAGCTGCGAAAACGTCTGCTCAAAGTGGCGGCTGCAGAACGGGCACTGGAAGTCTGTATATTCGATGATGGTAACCGGCGCATTCGGGTCGCCAATGGCGTAGGCATTTTCGATGGGAACATCCACTTGGCCAGTGGGGGGCTGCGGCTCGGCTGCCTGAGCCTGCGCTTGCTCATAAGCCTGGCGCATTTGAGCTTCCAAAACTGCTTCTAACTCGCCATTTTCGACCAGTTCAGCCACGGCGCTAAACACATCGTACGACTGCGCGCCGCGCAGCGGGTAGCCGTTGATGTAAAAGGTAGGGGTGCTGCTAACGCCCATGGCGATGGCTTCTTGCTGGTTGGCCAGCACTTTATTGCGCTGCTCGCCCAGGTCAATACAGCTCCGTAAAGCCGCGCCATCCAGCGACAGCTCTTCGGCCAGCGCGACAAAGGCGTCGATGGCGGCTGGTTCGCCGCTGCCGCCCCATAAGGCCTGGTTAGCAAAAACGGCATCGTGCATTTCTTTGTAGGCGTCTTGCTCACCGGCACAGCGTACGGCCGTACCCGCTACAATCGCCTCAGGATGCAAACTGTCCAACGGCAAATCCTTCAAAGCATAAAACACCCGGCCAGACTCGATCATCTCGGCAAAGACGGTGGGGAACGTTTCCATGGCGTACTGCTGGCAGAACGGGCATTGGTAGTCGGTGAATTCCACAATTTGCACGGGGGCATCGGGATTTCCCGCTGACCAGGCTACGCTGCTGGCTTCTACCGGGATGGCAGCCGGGGTGGGAACAGCGTATTCAGGCGGCAGTGCCTCATCGCTGGGGGCAGAGACGATGCTTTCGCCACTTTTGATAAGGGCGATCGCTTCATTAAACGTGGCCAGCGGCTGCGCGCCAATCAGCGGCTGCTCATTGATAAAAAAGCTGGGTGTGCTGCTGATGCCACGGGATAGGCCGTGCTGATAATCGGCCTGGACGGCATCGGCATATTTATTTTGCTCCAGGCAGCTGGTGAAAGGCTCCATCTCTAAGCCCAGTTCTTCCCCATACCCGGCAAAAAAAGTATTGGCCTGGTTATTGCCCCATTCGTTAATCTTGGCAAAGAGCATATCGTGCATTTCCCAATAGGCCACGGCGCTCTGTTCCCCGGCGCAGCGGGCGGCATTGGCGGCCACGTTGGCCTGGGGATGAATGTTCAGCGGGAAATCGTAGAAGACGAGCAAGACTTCACCGTTGGCAATCTGGTTATCATTGATAGAGGGAAAAGTCTGGGTTACAAAGCGGCTGCAGAACGGGCATTGGTAGTCGGAATATTCTTCGATGAGCACCGGGGCATCGGGATTGCCGCGATACGGCCGTCCCTCTTTCGTAAAACCCACTTCAATGCCATCGGCGTCTACTTCCGCTGAATCATTAACAACAGTGACTTCGGGTGTGGTGATGTTGGTAACGGCCGTATCCGTCTCGCCCCCCAGCAAACCTGCGCCGTCACGCGGTGTCAACAGGTGATTGTCGTCGGCGGTTTCGTCGGTTGTGCTGGGGGTTGCGGCACCGCAGGCTGCGGCGAGCAAAATGAGGATCGTGGCCAGCCACCACAATTTCTTTGAATAAACCATTAATTCAGCTCCATCTATTCGTCTTAACGATTGGGATGTGTTAGACTTTTGTGTTTGTTTTGACTTTTTCAACTATGGTCAATGGCTCGTATCTTAAACGAAAAGAAGACAAGTTACCACTGCCCGCCTGGCTTTTTTTGCTGGCTTTAACTTTTCTCCTGCTGACGGCCGTTTGCCGGTCTGCAGCTGTTCTGGCACAGACGGGCAGCGGTATTACGGCACCCGCCTCTGGCGAGACGATTGCCGGGGTGGTGGAGGTGCGCGGTACGGCCGTTCACCCCGACTATTTGCGCTATGAGCTGGCCTTTGCCAACCAAACCACCGGCAGTGACTGGATTGTGTTTGCCGAGGGCAGCGAGCCGGTGGTGGACGGGATATTGGCCGTGTGGGATACCACGGTTGGCCAGGCTGTTGGTGCGCCCGTTTTCCCCGACGGCCGTTACCAACTGCGCTTACGCGTCGTCAAAACAGATTTTAACTACGACGAATATTTTGTAATGGACCTGTTCATTCAAAATGGAGGCCCCACGCCGACACCCACGCCGGATGAAACGGCCGTGGGGTTGACGGCAACGGCCGTTATCCCCGCCCAGCCCACCGGCAGCGAAGACAGCAGCTTTCAACAGCCCACGCCGCTGCCGTCGCTGACACCGTTCCCGACGCTCACGCCACCGCCCACCGTGGTTGGTGGTACACCAGCAGCGCCACAAGCAGTGGGTGACCAGACGGGGGACGGACTGCTTGGCCAGCTGGAAGCAGTGGAAACCGACCGGGTAGGCAGCGCCTTCTGGTTGGGGATTCGCCTGGCCATCGGGCTTTTCCTGGTGGCTGGGGGATACCTGCTGCTGCGCTGGGTGGGACGCCGCTTATGGCACATTTACTGGACACAAAGAGGGAGTGGTCGGTAAGAAGTGATAAGTGAAAAGTAAGATTTTGCCACTTTTCACTTTCAACTTTTTACTTTTCACTTTCTTTAAATAAAAGGAAGTAGACATCAACGTGAAGAAGACAGCGCCTATTTTCTTGTTTTTTTTCTTAACGGCCCTGCTGGCCGCCTGTCAGGATGAAGGGGCATTGCCCACCCCGGCGGCGACGATCGCCGTTTCCTCGCTTGAGGATGATGCGGGGGCAGTTGATGCGGGTGAGGGGGATACGGCCGTCACCGAGCCAACCGCCGTGCCCCAACCGACCAACACGGCCACCCCCGCGCCGCCCACACCGACGCCGCTGCCGCCCAAGCCGCTGACGGTGTGCCTGGGCAGTGAACCCACCAGCCTCTTTTTGTACGGGGATGACAGTCTGGCGGCTACGGCCGTTCGCCATGCCCTCTATGAAAACCTCTACACCACTCTGAATTACGCCTACCAACCGCAAGGACTGCAAAAGCTGCCCAGCCTGAACGATGGTGATGCGCGCATTGGTCTGGTGGCGGTGAAGGAAGGCGATCTGATTGTCAATTCGGCGGGCAACGTGGTTTTCCTGGTGCCGGGTGTGCAGTTTGTGCGCGGTGACGGCGAGTTTGTCACCTTTGATCGCACCCTGACGGCCGAAGGCGCAGCGCCGCTGCTGATGCAGCAGATGAGCGCCGACTTCACCTTCCAACCCATGACCTGGTCCGATGGTACGCCGGTAACCGCCGCCGATTCGGTGTTTAGCTACGAGATTGCCGCCAGCCCCGACATCACCGTTGGGCAGGAAAAGATTGAGCGCACTGCCAGCTATGAAGCTACCGGCGACCTGTCGGTGACCTGGACCGGGCTGCCCGGCTTTTTAGACACAGAATATTTCACCAACGTGTGGACGCCGCTGCCGCAGCATCAGCTGGCACAGTTTTCGGCAGCCGAGCTGGTAGCGGCAGAGTCGCCCGCGCCGCAGCCGTTGAGCAGCGGGCCGTTTGTGCTGGACGAATGGCAGCGCGGCGAGGCCCTGGTCCTGCGCAACAATTCTTATTACTACCGGGCTGACGCTGGCTTGCCCCACATCACCGAGCTGACGATTCGGTTTGACCTGGCGGGGGAAACGGCCGTTAACCAAATCGCTGCCGGGTGTGACATCGTCACCCACGATGCCGTCACCCTGGCCCAAACGCCCGACGTGCTGGCCGCGGCGGAGGCGGGTGAACTGCTGGCCTCATTCGTTTCCAACAACATCTTTGAGCATATCGATTTTGGCATTAACTCCTGGGAAAATTATGGCGATGGGGAGCGCAACGGCCGTCCCGATTGGTTTGAAGGTGAGCGCATTCGCCAGGCCATTACCCTTTGCACCAACCGGCAGCAGCTGGTGGATGAGATCACTTACGGCCAATCCAGCATCTTACACGCCTACATCCCCGATGAGCATCCGCTTTATCCGGCCGAGGCGCAAAGCTGGGATTATGATCCGGTTGCGGGCAACAGTCTGCTGGACGAAATTGGTCTTGAAGATACCGATGGTGATGGTTTCCGTGAACTGGTGGAGCGCGATCTGAGCGCCACCATCGTGGCTACCACCACGATGAGCATCACCCTGGGCACCAACAGCGAGAGCGCCATTCGCCTGCGGGTGAACGAGCTGGTGGCCGCTGACCTGGCCGCTTGCGGCATCCAGGTGAACCTGTACGACGTCAATGCTGACGATTGGTTTGACGATGGCCCGTTTAGCCCGCTGTTCGGCCGTCGCTTTGACCTGGCGACCTTTGCCTGGCGCACCGATATTTATCCGCCGTGTGGTCTGTACCTGAGCAGCAACGTCACCGGGCCGGAGGAGCGCGGCTTTGGCGGCTGGAGCAACATCAACGCCACCGGCTGGATCGATGAGGCTTACGATGTAGCGTGTAACGCGGCGCTGGCGGCGCTGCCGGGCACCCCGGAGTACGCGGAAAATCATCAGACGGCCGTCCAGATTTTTACCGAGGAACTGCCGATCATTCCGCTGTTTCATTATTTGAAAACGGCCGTTACCCAGCCCACCATCCGCAACTTCCAGCCCGATGCCTCTCAGCCGTCCGAGCTGTGGAACCTGGCGGAGATTGATATTGAAGAATAAAGGACCCTCACCCCAGCCCTCTCCCTACGAGGGAGAGGGAGCCGGATTCCCTCCCCC
>CAUJGI010000477.1 GCA_963169155.1 Chloroflexota bacterium | reverse complement strand
TGCTTACCACTGAAGTGACCGACACGGATCGCGTCATAACCCGTACGCCTGAGGGAAACCTGTTTGGCTTTGTGCAGAAGGATCATGAGCTGGCCGCCGTTCGCTATGACCAGTGGCGCATCGCCTGGGCCCACGCTATTGACGGCAACGTGCTGGCGGTGTTGGAACCCGCCTGCGCGTAACCTCTTTTCTATCCACCACAGACGGTAACTGGCCTTCTCGGCTGGTTGCCGTCTTTTCTTTTTCCTCGCCGGTACGTCACCCTAATTAATCCATCAGCTGGTCGGGCGGCAGCAGGCGCTATCGCGCCATATGGAATGAAAATTTTTTCAACCTAATCATCTCATAAGGAGACAAATCATGTATCAAAATCTGGTTATTGTAGGCAATTTGGGCGGTGATCCAGAAATGCGTTATATGCCTGATGGTCAGGCGGTGACTGGTTTTTCGGTGGCGTGCAATCGCCGCTGGACGGACCGCTCCACCGGGCAGCCGCAAGAAGAGGTCACCTGGTTCCGCGTATCGGTGTGGGGCGCTCAGGCTGAAGCTGTAAACCAATACCTGCGCAAAGGTCGGCAGGTTCTGGTTGAAGGCCGCTTGCGTCCCGATCCAAACACCGGCGGGCCTCGTCTGTGGGCGCGCAACGATGGTTCTATGGCGGCGTCCTTTGAAGTTGTCGCCAATCGGGTGCAGTTTCTGGGCAGCAACGGCAATGGCAACGGCAATGGCCATAGCAATGGCGACAATGGGCATTCCGCTGAAACCAAACAGCCTGCATACGAGGAAGATGACATTCCGTTCTAACAAAGGTTTTGTCTTTCCGTTTGTTGAGAAGAGCAGGTGCCGTAGGGGCATCTGCTCTTTTTTTTGGGAGGAATTACATGGGTGAACTTATCCTCATCGTATTGCTGCTGTGTGGACTTATCTGCTGGTTAAGGCCCTGGTCTGTAAGCAGCCGCCGCCGTGCGCGAACTGTGAGCCGTAAGCCATACTGGCTGGACGGGCACGGCTACTAGAAATTTTTATTGGCATCGGGTGGACACTCTCACCGTTCATTCGATGCCATTTTTTACGGCCGTATGGACCAAGATGTGTGGCTATCTGTTATCCAAATTTGCCTTTATGCGGCGCGTATTTCCCACCCTGCCCACCCTCATTGAAGTCCAGGGACTTCACCCTGATGGCTTTGGCCATCAGGCACCGTGCCCGCCCCCCTCCCTTTTTGCGGCTCTGCGAGTCTGTCAAAGCTAAAAAGATTATGTGCCTGGCCACATTATGATCATGCCTAAAAAACGCCTAAATTGAGACAACAAGGGAGGATCATAATCTTTTTGCCGACCGTGATCATAATCTTTTGCTTCCAGGCAAAAGCTTGACGCTGCCGTCACTGCCCATATAATTCCCCCTCAGAGCGATGTTTATCATCAGACAGATTGTTCCCCATAACTTACAGAAACGCCGTCAAGATTTTGAAGATGCAAACAGCTGGCTTGCCACGGCTGAAATCTTGCCCAAGCTCATCCTGGCCTTTTTGTTGCTTGTCCTCCCCTTCTTGGTTAGCAATACGCCGTTTTCCGAATGGACCGACTGGCTCTGGTGGGTGAAGGGCTGGATGCCCGTTTGGGTGGGTGTTCTTGCCCTGCTCTACTTTTCAATAGGCTTGATGGTTGCCCCCAGGCAGCTCACCGGGGCTTCTATCGAAGCAATGGCCCAGGCCAGTGATGAGCAAGAATTGGTTCCTGCACCACAACCTGTCGAAATACCCTGCCCATTTCCCCTTCCAGCTTTAGAAAACAATAACCAGGAAGTTAAGGCGGTGATAACGACGCTCTGGCAGCAGCTACGATGTCGGGTTACTAAACTCCAGCTTTATCACTGCCCATCCCTTCACTTTATCCCCCGTTTCTCTTCACGAGACTCCTTAGCCTAACAAACCAAACAAATTTAATGCTTCTTCTTGCCTTCACCGGCAAGCCAACCGCGAGATGTAGGTGCCCCATACAAACATCTCCAGCTCTTAAAATTGTTTGTTTATTTCGTTTGGTAAGCAGTCGTAGGTGGCATACCAACTTTGCCGCCCGCTTACTTGTCCTCTGTTAAGGAGCAAAATGTTAGAAAATCCAACAAATCTTAGTCGAGAAGCACGCTACGGCGTGACCCGCAAAAAACATATTACCGTTACCCAGGAAGGGTGCAGCCAGATTGAGCGGTGGGCTGCGGAACAGGGCCTTAACTTCAGCACGGCCATCGAATCATTGGCCCTTATGGCCATAGGGACAGACGGCGCCAACACCTTGCCCGCTTTAACGAGCAGTTTGCTGGAGCGTATTGTGCACCGCCAGTTCAACCGCTTCGCCCACTTGCTATCTCAGGCAGCAATCGCGGCAGAATCAGCCAGCTGGAAGGCAGATTACCTCATGCTCCAGCTTATTCGACAGGAAGCCAAGGCAGATCCCACTCGATTTGTACAAAACATGGCCGTCAGTACAGACCCGCAGGATTTGGTTGCCAGCCGAATTCGAAAAATGCGGGATGAAGTTGCGGCAGCGGCCCAAAAAGCGGCGCTCCATTCATATAAAAAACGCATCAGCGAACTTCAGGTTTTAACCGCAGAGATGACTATTGAGGAAGCGGATGAATAATAACCGTCCCAACCCAATCGTTCGTGTTCAGAGCGCTCGAAATCGTACCCAGACAGGGAAACGGACCAGCAAGCCGGCATGCAAAGCGGCAAACTATTTCGCCTATGGGCGCGATGTTCGCAGCCAGGCAGAAGGGCTACAGAAACAACAGCGTGGTCAATGGATGGGTCCCGGAGGTCAACCCTACAGTCACGAGGAGGCTCTCCGTTGGGCGCAAGAAGCGGCAAAGATGCATGAATATACTTTTCAAGCGCTGCTCTCCGTACCCCAGGGTCGGCTGACTGCCCAAGATTATGGACAGGCGTTGGAGCAGGCTGGCATTCTCCCAGACTGGCGTCTGGTGGTCCACAACGACACGGCTTTTAGCCATGCTCATGTTCTGTTTTTCCGCGACGGCCGTATTGAAAAAGAGCAATATCTTCGCTGGCTTACAGTTGTACGGCAGGCGTTGGCAATCAGTGAGCAGCAGCGTCTGGCAGAACCCGAGATAGGCCTTCTCCTATCAGACGAACGAGAAAAAGTGATGCCGGAGGTCGAGCTAGCATGAACTTACTGCTCAAACTCTTGTTCCTGCCCTTTGGCTATCTTTGTTTGGCGGTTTCCGCCGCCATGGAAATGGTCAGCACTAATCGAGCCGGCTGGGTCATTGGTGTACCACTTTATCCCCTGTTGGAACTGCAAGTTCGTACCAGAAGGTCCTCGATGTCGCCGAAAAAGCAACGGCCGTTACGGCAAAGGATTCTGGCCTACTTGTTTCAACTACGTGAACGGATCAAGCCGAGACGTCCCGCTGTAAGGCCGGAATCCGTTAAAAAGGAATCTACTCAGTGAACAACACAACACCGCAAACAAATTTAGATTATCTCAAACTATTGTGGCGTGAAAGCACAATTGAAACTCGCCGTAAATGGCTGATTTTCCTGGCTATTTTGCTCGCCTCCTGGCTGCTTGGTGCCTTGGCTGCCTCCTCAAGCGTAGCGGCCTTAGCCGCACAATCAATCTTGGGCAAGCTGTTTTTCTCTTTGCTTGTCGGCCCGCTGGGATTGTTGTGGGGATTTTTAAAGTTAACCGGGCTAATACAAGAGACCTTGCAGGAACCCAGTTCGGCCTGGCTGCTTCTGCTCGCAGGTAACGGCGGCATTATCTGGCTGGTTTATAAAATTGCCCTCAGCGAGCCTGACCCCCTGGTCCAAGAACAACGACGCCACCAGATTGAAGACAAGGCTCAGGGACGTCTACCGATAAAGGAAATTGGCGAAAAACTGCAAATCACCGAAGGGGTACTGGCCGCTGAAATTGAAGTCGACAAAAAGAAAAAGGTCTCGGTGGGCATTGATTATCAGGCGGGCGAGGGACACATGTTGGTCGTGGGACCAACCCGCAGTGGCAAGGGGCTGCACTTAACCCAAACGCTGCTGCAATGGCCCGGTGCGGCCTTGATAATTGATCCAAAGGGCGAACAGTTTGCCAGGACAGCTGGAGAACGGCAGAAACGTTTTGGCAGCCCTCTTTATCAGCTACCAGGCAACCAGGTTCATCTGGCTTACTACTACGACAATTTCCGGGATCGTGACAGTCTCTATGAGCTGCATGATCACTTGCTTCGCCCTCAACAGAGCCGTGACCGAATATTTGCCGACAAGTCCCGGGTGCTGTTTTCCGCCGCCTATGAATACGCTTTAGCCCATGACCTTAATCCGCTTCGCGTCCTGCTCGATATGGCCGACGGCAATCCAATCCTGGTTTTAACCGCACTGGAAACTGTTCCGGCCGCAAAAGAGTATGTTCGCCTCTTTACCGATGGCCTGCCGCCCGAAAAGCTCCATGAGAACCGCTTTGCTACTTCTGCCTATGGGACCTTTACCACTATGCTTGGCAGCTATCAAAAGCACATCGATACCATCGCGCCGCTGCGCAACAATCCGCTCGTAATTCCGCGCGACTGGGTCGCCCAAGGGGCCACAATTTACATCACCTACAGCCTCAACGATCTTCAAGGCGTGGGTGGTGTTGTAGCCGCCACGCTTGCCGCCCTGATGCGTTATCAGATGCGTCAGCAGCGGAAAGAGCGGCTGCTGGTTGCGGTTGATGAGCTGCCAGCCATCGGGTTATCCAACATAGCCACCTAT
>CAUJGI010000476.1 GCA_963169155.1 Chloroflexota bacterium | reverse complement strand
CACGACTTTTTAGAGGTGGAAATCCCGGTTTTGCAGCCTTTGTATGGTGGGGCGGCAGCACGGCCGTTTACCACCCACCACAACCAGCTCAAGCAAGAGCTGTACCTGCGCATCTCCTTCGAGCTGTACCTCAAACGCCTGCTCGTCGGCGGCATCGAGCGTGTGTACGAGATTGGGCGCGACTTCCGCAACGAGGGCGTCAGCTTCAAGCACAACCCCGAATTTACCATGCTGGAGTTTTACGCCGCCTATTGGGATTACCACAACGTGATGGATTTCACCGAGGGCATGGTGAAATACGTCGCCCAGCATGTCTGGGGCAAAAGCGAAATTAGCTACCATGGTGAGACGATTGACCTGGGCGGCACCTGGCCGCGCCTGACGATGCGTGACGCGATCAAGCAGTTTGCCGAAATCGACTACATGGAGCATCCCGACGCGCCCAGCCTGGCCAACGCCATCCGCGAGGCAGGTGGGCACGCCCCGGTTGGTGCCAGCTGGGGCAAGCTCATCGACGGGCTGTTTGGCGACTATGTGGAGCCAAAGCTGATCCAGCCGACCATCATCACCACCTACCCACGCGACATTTCGCCGCTGGCCAAAGCGATTCCGGGCGATCCACGGCACGTGGAGCGGTTCGAATTTTTCATCGCGGGCATGGAGATGGGCAACGCCTTTACCGAGCTGAACGATCCGCTGGACCAGCAGCAGCGCTTTGAAGATTTGCAAAAGCTGTACGCCAAAGGCGACGACGAGCTGAACCCCATCGACGAAGATTACCTGCGGGCGATGCGCTACGGCATGCCGCCCAACGGCGGTTTTGGCGTGGGCGTGGACCGGCTGGTGATGCTCATGGCCGACAAAGCCACCATCCGCGAGGTGCTGCTCTTCCCCCACCTCCGCGAACGCGACGAGGGATAATTAAAACCAACCAAGTCTTCATGAGTGAGTGGGCTTAAAAAATGTCCGCAGACCTGGAAACCAATGATGCTTTTCTGGTGACAGAAACGGCATCGGGTACCAAAATCGAAATCTTGACCCATCCAGATTTTCCTCTTGGCAGTTTTTTGCTAGAGATCTTTCTGTGGAACGTGGCATTGTGGGTGCTTATTACTGTTTTTCAGCAGGTTTCCGGTCCTAATTGGGTTTGTCTAGCTTTTTACTTTTTCGCAGCCACATTTGGTTCCCTCAATTATCTCATTTGGAATTATTGGGCAAAAGACAGGCTTGAGCTTTCCAAAAGCGTTCTTAAACTAAAACGGCATATGCCGCTTTTTAATTCGAGATCATCAAATTATCAAAAGTCTGAAGTTAAGAACGTTCACCTGATTCAACCAGATGAAAAACCAGGTCTATTTGAGGGTGTTTTTGGCTTGAGACTCTTTTTGATTCAATATCGGGGAGTCATTGCGTTTGAAACGCCACAAGGAATGATTGTTCGATTTGGTTGGGGTCTGAGCAACTCCGAGGCTGAGGAAATTGTGGCGCTCATTCAAAATTGGCTTCAAGAACCACCTAATTGACAGCGCTTATGCGCTTCCAGCGCCCCGCCAGACCACATTCTCCCAACCAACCATCACTCACGGCTCAACCGAAAAATCCACAATGATTGGCAAATGGTCGGAGCCGCCGGGCTGGCCGTAGGCGTAGCTTTGCACTGCCAGCTCATCCGAGGCAAAGACATGATCCAGCGACAGGCGCATCGGCGGCGGGCCAAACCAGGTGGTTAAACCACCCAGCCCGCGCCGCGTATCCTGCACCCCGGCCGCCGCTTGCAGCTGCCGCAGGGCATAAGACCAGGGGGCAGCGTTAAAATCTCCGGCGACAATCAATGGCCCATCCACCTGGGCCGCCACGCGCTGCACGTCCGCCACCTGCAGGGCGTGCAGATTGGCCCAGCGGTCAATCGGCGGCCAGGGGTGGCCACCGACCAGCGTCACCGTCTGCCCGGCCACATCAAAGGTCACTTCGATGATGGGAATGCGGCTGCCGTCGAACCGGTACACGCGGCTATCCGTCAGCGGCACCCGGCTAAACAGCGCCACGCCCGAGGTCATCCGGCTTGGCTCGATGAGGCGGTAGGGGTAGTCGGCAAATTCCGCTTCAATCTGGGCCTGAATGGCGAAAGAATATTCCATCAAAAAAACGACGTCTGGATCGTGGGCGGCCACTTCGGCCACCACCGCCGCCAGATCATTGTTTTGGTAGTAGATATTGTACACCATCAATCGCAGGTCGGCGGGCTGGCTGGCGGCAACGGCCGTACCCCCCAGCGGCAGGTAGCCCACCAACGGAACCAGGTTCAGCAGCAGGCCCAGTCCGGCCAACACGGCCCCGGTCCGGTGGCGCAAAATGGCGGTGATGAGGAGGAGAACGGCCGTTCCCCCCGCCAGATACGGCACAAACAGCGCCACCACATCCGCCACCCAATGCACAACCCCCAACCAGGCCACGATAGACAGCAGCAGCAGCAAGCTGGCAATGCCAACCAATACGTTCGTGAGCAGTTTCATCCAGTTAACCTCAACTTCAATAGGTGAAGCGTGAAACGTGAAACGTGACCAGAGACTTCACGTTTCACGCCAATCTCCACGAAATCCCAAAAAGCCAGAACTCATTGTACCTCATCTGGTTTCACTCACCGGCAAATCTTGCAGCAGGTACACCGTGTCGAAGCCGGTCATGCAACCTTCGGCAATGAGCATGTTGGTGCCGCGGTGCAGCACAAACGGCT
>CAUJGI010000475.1 GCA_963169155.1 Chloroflexota bacterium | reverse complement strand
CCGTCTGCGCCACATGGCCCCATTGTACTTGAGATTTTTGGTGGGCAGATGAACAGTTTTTGAGGAAACAGGGAACACGAATGAGACGAATAGACGAATTTCACGAATAATATTCAGGAGATTTATACTTCGTGAAACGTGATGCTTGAAACGTGATTTTCGCTTGGTCACGTTTCACGCTTCATGCCAAACCCCACTAGATCCTAAAGAGCCACAGGTTTCATTTGATCCATTCGTTAATTCGTGCGATTCGTGTTTTTTCTATTGTGTTTTGCGGTAAACTTGAAATATGACTGTTACGTCTGAATCCCCAACCGAAACAGTGAAGCGCCTGCGCCAGGAGCTGGACAAACTGCGCGCTGAGCTGGCCGCGGCGGAAGCGGAGCTAAACAGCCAGCTGGAAGATGTGCAGGCGTTTGAATTTCGCTTTGAGGCGCACGTGGGGCAGCTGCTGGACCAGCTGGCGACACTCGAATCGGAAGTGAACAGCTACCTGACGCGTATCAAGCTAATGCGCCACCAGCAAAGTTTTGCCAACTCAGGCCCGTCGTTTGACCCGGTTGAAGAGCAGTTCCGCCAGACCTGGCACCATGAGCCGGAAACGGCCGTACCGAAACCCCAATCCGCCCCGCCGGCCAGCCAGGCCCAGCTCAAAAAGATGTATCGGCAGCTGGCCCGCCAATTCCACCCTGACCTGGCCCTCGATGAAGCCGACCGCCAGTACCGCACCGATAAAATGGCAGCCATTAACGATGCCTACAAGGCGCAAAGTATGGTTGAATTGATGGCTCTGGCAGAAGAGGTCGAAGCTCATCAAAATCACCCGCAGGTGGCCCAGCCGCCGGATCAGGAAATGGTCCAGGCGCTGCAGGAAGAGATTGAGCGCTGCCGCCGCCGCCTGCGCAGCCTCGACAACGAGCTGCAAAATTTGCCCAACCGCTCGATGGTGGATCTGGCGCTGCAGGTCAAGCTGGCGCAGCGCGAGGGGCGTGACCTGTTGGCCGAAATGGCTTCTGAGCTGGAACGCAAAATTGCCCGCAAAACGGCCGAACGCGACATGCTCCGTTCCCAGTTCAACCATTTGTAGCGGCGGTACAATCTTCCTCTGGTGAAGCGTGCCTGGTAATGCCACAATAAGAGCGTGCAAATTTACCCTATTGAGGCAGAAGTATGACAAATCCTGCAGAGATTGAACTGAAACATTTGAAAACGGCCGTTCGTTACCTCATCGGCTTATTGGAAGAGGGCTCCCTGGTGCCGCGCTACGATGACGAAACCCGCAAAGAGATAGGCGTGGTGCTGCAGCATCTGCTGCACAAGGTAGAGGACCTGCCTGAAGGCGTGCCGGACAATCTGGTGCAGGGAACGGCCGTGCGTGCCCTGGTCGAAGCCGCGGCCGACCATGATGAAGCCGCCCGTCAGGAGCAGGCCGATGCGCTGGAACGCCAGATGTGCGAAGCTGAAGCCTGGGCCTCTATTCATGGCCACCTGCTGGAAGCATGGGAACCGGTTACCGGGTCGGTGATGGAGTATCAGACCTCGTGCCAGACGTGCGGCGGCTTTGTCTATGTCAGCTATAACAGCAGCTACAACCTCCTGCTAGAAACCTGCGAACGCATCAAACAAGAGTAAAAAACTCCACCCAACAACCGCAAAATTCCTGTGGACATAAAGGGCGATTTACAAAATCGCCTGGACAATCCCTGTGGATTACTGAACGATTCTTGAAAGTCGAACGGACTCGTTTTGTATATTGGCCTATATCCACTACCATTACCAGGTACGGGCACACGTTGCAAGCGAGTGAGATGCATGATTGAAACCAAGACCACCTGGAAAGACAGCGGTTACGATTGTAACCATTGTGGGGGGCAGATCTTAGAAAGAACCGATCGGGAGACAGGCCAACCCGCCCAGGTTTGTTATCAGTGTCAGATGTGCGGCTGCCAATGGGAGCTGAGTGGCGACATTTTACGCGTCGGCCACATGACTTCCTGCCACCGCGCCGTTAAGACTCAAGAAACGCTGCCAATCATTCCAGCCCGGCTGCGGCTGATTTTTATCATCGTGGGTCTGGTGTTGCTGGCGCTGATTTATTTTGGTGGCCTGGTGGCGGTTCGTTACCTCATTCCAATCGTCATTACGGTTATTGTCTTTCGTGCCTTGTATCTGTTGGGGAAAGAGCGAATGTGGTGGTAAGGAGGGAAAAGTCTTAATGGGATGGGTTTTTGCTAAACGTTCATCCTGGGCTGGGCGATGGCTGCCGTTGCTAATAGCGATGGGAGTCATTTTTTTTGTCTCACAACAGCCTTCAACCGATTTGCCAAGTTTTGGTTTGTGGGATTTGGCGGTCAAGAAGACGGGACATTTTTTAGCGTATGCCGGCCTGGCCTTGCTGGCCTTGCGTGCGGTATGGGGGGGCCAACGGCCGTATCTCGCCACCGCCCTTATCGTGTTCCTTTACGCCCTCAGTGACGAGTTCCACCAAACCTTCACGCCTGGCCGCAACGGCACCCTGGTGGATGTGGCCATCGACATGAGCGGGGCGCTCACCTGCCTCTGGTTGGTCCATTGGCGGCAGCTAACACCGCAGCCGGGGTCGCACGCTTCCGTTGAGAGGTTTTAAGTTGTAGGAATTGGGGGTGAGGCAGCGGCCGTTTCCACCGCCTGTTCGGGATTTGCCTGCAGCTCGATAGGGCCAAACAGCTCGGCCTGCCGTGCTACAAGTTCCCGCCGCTTGATCAGCTCCAGCACGGCCAGCAGGGTGATGGAAATCTCCACCCGGCTGGTTTCAGGCGAAAGCAAATCGGTGAAGCCAAAGGGCAGGCCGGTTTTGGCGCGGTGGCGCAGCCGGGTAATCTGCCCCTCGATGGTGATGCGGCGCGGCTGGATGATGGCCACACTTTCTTCGCGGTCTTCCACGCGGGAGAGGGCTTCACGAACGGCCGTTAACAGCAAATCCACTGTCACCCCGCTCATATCCAACCTACCCTCCAGCATGGGCGGCGGGGCCACCCGCAGGAAGGTGCGCAGGCCCTGCTCTTCGCGGGTGGCCAGCCAGGCGGCCGCCTGCTTAAACCGCTTGTATTCGCGCAGCTGGCGCAGCAGCGCCTCTGCCGGATCTTCCTCTTCTGTTTCACCTTCGATGATAATGGGCGTTTGCGGCAGCAGGGCGCGACTTTTGATTTGCACCAGGCGCGCTGCCACCACCAGGAAGTCGATCAGCTCTTCCATCCGGTTTTGCTTCATTTGTTCGATTTGATCCAGGTACTGTTCGGTGACTTTTACCAGGGAGATGGCGGTGATGTCGAGCTCCTGCCGCTCGATGAGATGCAGCAGTAAATCCAGGGGGCCAGCAAAGCTGGGGAGGTCAATGGTGTACGGACGAGCCATGCGTCCTATTTTAGCGCGCTGCCTATAAAACGGCGAAAGCGGCTACGATGACAACAAAGATGGAGAGGACGATAACGGCCGTTGCCATCAGCTGTCGGTCCTGTTTCTTCTGGGCTTCTTTGCGCTCATGCAGCTGGCGCAACCGTTCTCGCTCATTGGCCATCAGCAGCGACATGCGCTGCTCCGAATCTTCTCGCTCTTTTTCTTTGTAGAAGTGGGCGCTGCGCATCTGCTCGTCCAGGCGGCTCATGGTGGCGTGTTTGTGGTGCAGGTTGAGCAGCTGGAAGATGTCCAGCGCCGCGCCACAATCCTGGCAATATTCTGCGCCAGACCAGTTGGACTTGCCGCAGCGTTCGCAGGTCCGCAGCATGGCCGTGCCGCAAACGTGGCAGAAGCCTGCTTCTTCCCTGTGATAACGGGCACAGGTGGGGCAAACGTGACCCTCTAGCAGGAAGCGACTTTGGCATGCCGGGCAGCTCACCTGCTGCTCTCCTGCTTTCAGTTCGATGGGGTGGGTGCAGTTGGGGCAGGCCAGTTCGGTCAAAAAGTTGTCGTTCATCAGGCAGAATCCATCCGGTTTTTCATAACAAAAGTATAAAAATTTACCGGAGGAAAAGATACAGGAATAAAGTATCAACAACGCTTAAGAGAACGATTTGGGGGGGGAAGTAAAGAGTGGCAATTGGCGAGTAAGAAGTAGCAAGTGAAAAGTGAAAAGTGGAAAGTGGAAAGTTGACGAATAACCTGCCACTTGCCACCTGCCACTTGCTAACCTGCAACGTTATCTGGGCCGCATGATGCAGTAGACAAAGCCGTTCATCTGTACCAGGTCGGTGGTTTGGTAATTTTGGCCGATGGCGTCCAGCACGGGTGGGGGGTAAAACTGGGCGCGCAGGACGATCGTGTCAAATGCCTGGTCGTTGAGCATGGCCAGCATCTCGGTGAGGTCCACCTGGTTGTTGTTGTACAGGTTCAGCAGCTGGGTGGGGTTGGTGACGATGTCGCGCCCGGCCTGGAAGTTGAACCCGGCATCCTCGCTGAAAGCGGCCGTTTCCCCCTGCAAAATATGCGCCGTAATCTCCATCCCCGCTGCCGTGTCCGTCGCCGTAGGCAGGCGGCCCAGCAGCGACACCCCCGCCGAATCGATGTAGGGAATCGGTTCCGGGTCGCGCGGGGCGGAGCAGGAGGTTTGCGGGGCAATCATCACCTCGGTAGGGTAGCCCAGGGCGTCGGCGATGGCCGCCAGGGTGGGCGTGTGGGTGGGCATGTGGAACATCTGGCGGGCCTGGAAGAGGAAGAGGAGGGGGATGGCCGTCATCAAGGCAAGATAGGTTTTAGGAGATTGGAGATTGGAGATTGGAGACCGGGTGCCACTTTGTTGACTCCAGGTGAGCAGGCGGTTGAAGGCCAGGCCGGTGAGGATGCAGCTGGCGGCGACGGCCGTAGCAAAGTAGCTCTCACCTGCGCCCCATTTGCCCGCGGTGACGCTGTTCACCGTGGCCACCACAAACCAGATAGAGTAGATGGACAGGCGGTCGAAATACAGCTGGTAGACGGCAAAAAGAACGGCCGTTACCGTCAACACTGTGTGCAGCTTAAACCATTGACGGAACAGCCCTTCCGCCTGGCCGGGCACAAACGGGTTGATGTTGGCTGTGACCGTGTTGAGGAACCAGTAGCCGTCCGTGGCCACATTCATCCAGAGGAAAATGAGCCCGGTCACCGCCGCGAAGGGCGCCGCCCACAAAATGGCGCGTTTGGGTTGGCGCAAAAAGAGGAAGATGAAAACGGCCGCTACCGTGGCATAGGCCAGCTGTTTCGTGTAACCAGCCGACAGGAGCAGCAGCATGACGACAA
>CAUJGI010000474.1 GCA_963169155.1 Chloroflexota bacterium | reverse complement strand
CGCGCGGAGAGAGCGAATTACTCTCCTGGGGATCGGCCGGGTAAAGCAGGGTGCGGATGTCGATGCCGAGATACGGCCGTAACAACACCGCACACGACTCAATTTGCTGCCGGAACACGGCATTGGCTTCGTACAGCTCGCGGGCAGTATTGGTCAGCACCCCCGCGCCAGTGCAGAGGAAGGTGAGCGCCGGGGCGGTTTGCAGCGGTACGGTCTGGCTGGTGTATTGTTTGGCTTCCAGCGCGGCCAGCGCTTCGGCCGTGGTGCGGGCGCGGAGCAGGCGGCGGTGGGCAAACGGCTGCCGCCCGACCTGAAGCGTGTAGGCGACATCGGCCAGGTTTAGCTCCGGGTGCTGCCGCAGGTGGGCGGTCAGGTGGTCGGTGGCTGTTTCCAGGGCAGCGGCCGTTTTGGCCGACAGCACAACCATCTGCGGTTCGTCTGCGTCGTCTGACGGCTCAATTTCTGGCGCTTCCTGCAAAATGACGTGGGCGTTGGTGCCGCCCAGGCCAAAGGAGCTGACCCCGGCCAGGCGCGGTGTTTCTTCCGGCGTTTCCCAGGGGACCAGCGTCGGATTCGGGTAAACCGGTGCGTGGGCAAAGTCGATTTCCGGGTTGGGCGTCTGGAAATTAAGCGATGGCGGGATTTCCTGGTTTTCCAGGGCCATCACGGTTTTGATCAGCCCGGCAATGCCTGCCGCGCCGGTGAGGTGGCCCACGTTGGTTTTGACGGAGCCGATGGGGCAAAAGCCTGTTTCATCGGTGTAGGTGCGGAACGCCTTGGTGATGGCCCGAATTTCGATGGGGTCGCCCAGGCGCGTGCCGCTGCCGTGCCCTTCGACGTACTGGATGTCGGCGGCGTCGACGCCGGCCACAGACAGCGCCTCGGTAATGACGGCCGCCTGTCCATCCACGCCCGGCGCGGGAAAACCGACCTTGTCTGAGCCGTCGTTGTTGACGGCGGTGCCCAGGATGACGGCATGAATGTGGTCACCGTCGGCGAGGGCATCTTCCAGCCGCTTGAGCACGACTACGCCCACGCCGCTGCTGAAAACTGTGCCTACGGCGTCGGCGTCATAGGTGCGGGTACGGCCGTCTGGCGACAAAATCGAGCCATCGACAAACTGGTACCCCTTGGGATGGTCCACATGAACGGCCACGCCGCCCGCCAGGGCCATGTCGCACTCGTCGCCCAGCAGCGCCTGGCAGGCCAGGTGCACCGCCACCAGTGAGGTGGAGCAGGCGGTTTGCACGGTGAAGCTGGGGCCGCGCAGGTTAAATTTGTAGGAAACGCGGGTCGAGAGGAAGTCCGCGCCGTTGCCGATGTCGATTTGCCCCTGGTCGGTGTGCTGCAAAAGCTGCGGGTTGGTGGCCAGGTTGTAAACCAGGTAAGAGCTGGTGGTGCTGCCGCCAAAGACGCCGATCAGCCCTTTGTACTGCGCCGGGTCGTAACCGGCGTGCTCCAGGGCGGTCCAGGCGCTTTCCAAAAAGACACGCTGCTGGGGGTCCATAATTTCGGCGTCGCGCGGATTGTAGCCAAAGAAGTCGGCGTCAAAACCATCCAGCTCAGCCAGGGCAGAATTGACCTTGATGAAGGTGGGGTCTTGCAGCTGCTGTTCGGTGGCTCCGGCGGCGCGGGCTTCTTCGGGGGTTAACGGCCGTATCGAATCCACCCCGTTGCGTATGTTCTGCCAGAACTGATCTACGTTGGCCGCGCCGGGGAATCGCCCGGCCAGGCCGACGATGGCGATTTCGGTGCCGTTAAATTGGTCGGTAAATTTTTCTTCACTCATACTTAATCACTTTTGGGATGGCGAGGCAGGTGGTGTTTTGCCTATTGTGAATGGCAACGGTGTTGGCCACCTGCCTCGCCCCTACTTTTTACTTTTCACTTTTGGGCGAGACAGGTGGATTTTTGCCTGTTGTGGTTGACAACGGTGTTGGCCACCTGCCTCGCCCCTACGGTTATTTTTTTATCTGCGCCGGGAGGTGGTGCGTTGGTTCAGGCGGCGTTCTCGGCGGCGCTGGCCGCGATCAACTTGATCGGTGTAGGTGTCGTCTTCCACCACGCCGCTGTCTGACTGCATCTGGACGATCAGCTCGGTTAGCTTGCTTACCGTGGGCTGCTCGTACAGGCTCACGGCCGAAACGTGCACACCAAATGTCTCGTTGATGCGGTTGATGAGCTTGATGCCCACCAGCGAATTGCCGCCAATTTCAAAGAAGTTGTCGTAAATGCCCACCTGCTGAATTTCCAACGTTTCCTGCCAGATGGCCACAATTTGCTGCTCAACTTTGTTGCGCGGCGCGACGTAGTCGGTGTGGTGGCCGTTGGTGGTGGGTGATGCGGCCGTTGTTTTGGCCAGATTCTGCAGCACGTAGGCCAGGGTCAATTTGTCGCTGTCAGCGATGACGGCGGGCAGGTAGCGCGGTGACACCAAAATTTGCGGCGGCAGGTGGTGCAGGATGTAGCGCAGCGCTTCCTTCCCTTCGCTGGGCAGGATGGCGTGGTTGCTTTGCTGCCGCCGCCACTGCTCGATGATGGCCGGGAGTTCCGTGGTGGCCGCCATGCCAATTTCGGCCCAGTCGCTCCAGTTGACGCTGATGACGGGATACGGCCGTTCCCCCACCGCCTCCTGGGCAAACGCATCCAAAAAGTTGTTGGCGGCGCAGTAGTCGATCTGGCCAATGCCCCCGGCAACGGCCGTTAACGACGAAAACAGCAGCATAAAGTCCAGCCGCCGCTCGGCAAAAACGGCCGCCAGGTGGCGCGTGCCCTGTACTTTGGGGCGCAGCACCTGCTCAGCTGCCGCGGGGGTTTTGAGCTGGATGAGCCCGCCGCCCGCCACACCTGCGGCATGGAACACCACGTTGATGGCGCCAAAACGGGCTTCGGCCTGAGTGACGGCCGTTTCCAGGCTGTCCAGGTCCGTCACGTCCGCCTGCACCAGCAGCA
>CAUJGI010000473.1 GCA_963169155.1 Chloroflexota bacterium | reverse complement strand
AAATTTAAATCCGCCTGCTGGTGAATGGTGCGGAAGGTGGCCCAGATCGGCCCTTGCAGCCAGCCCAGCCCCCACTGCGCCGCAAAGCCCGGCACGTCGGTGTGGTAAGAGGCCACCACCGGGATGCCCAACCGCCGCGCGTGCCACATCCCCGTCACCCCCAGGGCAATCGGCTGCACCACGTGCACCACGTCGGGCTGAAACAGCGCCAGCTGCTGGCGAATGTGGACTGTTGGGGGCACCAGCTTCAGCTCCGGGTACAGCGGAAACGGAAAGCCATCGTAGGTGAGGATGCGTGTACTGTGGTAGCGAGCCGGTGCACCCGTCGGGGCAAAGAGCACGCTCTCGTGGCCACGCTTTTCCAGGTGCTTTAGCAGATAACACAGCGTATTGACGATGCCATCCACTTTTGGCAAGAAGGTTTCGCTAAACAAAGCAATGCGCACAGTTACACTCCGTAAAACAGCAGGGCGAAGGCAAAAAAGAGGCTGCCAATGGCCGCCCCCACCACCGTTTGGGCCAGGGTGTGCCGCCGCAAAACCACCCGCGACCAGGCAATGAGCGGCACCGCCAGCACCAGCAGCCAGACGGTTTCACCAGCAACGGCACAGCCCAGCACGGCCAAGCCCGCCACCACGGCGCTGTGAATGCTCACCTTCCAGCGCAGGGTGATAAAAAAGTAGACAACCGATTGGGCCAGATTGGTGGCCGCCAGCGCCAGCAGCAGCGCGGGGGCGTGCATCTGGCTCAAAACTACCCAGCCCACCAGCGCCGAGGCCACACTGACCACCATCGGCCAGAAGCGTTCTTCGCGTTTGGTGAGGTTGTAGTCGCTTACTTTGCCCTGGCGCAGCAGCCAGAGCACAAAGCCGAAGGGCAGCAGCAGGGCGAGCGTGGTGTACAGCAGCAAAAGCAGGGAGTATTGGTCAAAACCCAGGGCCACACCCACCAGCAAAATGCCCGCCAGACCCAGCACGGGCGGGCTGCCAATCTGGGTAATCCACCACGCCAGGCGCAGCAGCAGCGAATCGGTTTGAGGTAAATGAATAGCTTCGGCAGAACGTGTTTTTAGCTGAGGTTGGGCAGTCATTAATTACACCTCATCGGGCATTGGCCCAATAGCCCCAATCGTGTTGACGCCATTTTTGGGGCATGAATCCGGTAAACAGCAGCGCACAGCGGATGAGTGAGTGGGCGGTTTTGCGCCAACGGCCGTTCCGCAGCCGCCGGTGATCGTGTTCATACACCAGTAAATCCGGGGCAAAGGCAATGTCGTAGCCGCGCCGCTTGATGCGCCAGGCGATTTCAGAATCTTCATTGACGGACAGATTCAGGTCAAAGCCGCCAATCTTTTGGAAAACGCTGCGCCGCACCAGCAGGTTGGAGCCAGAGGCGGCGGGGATGCCCAGCCGGTGAATCAGCTGCTGGCCGCGAGAAAACCAGTGGTAGTAACGGCCGTAATCCCCCAGCGATCGTTTGGGGCCGTAAACCGCGTCGTGGGCCCGGTACTGCGGCAGCTGCACAAAGTAGTCCGGCGCGAAAGAGACATCGGCGTCGGTGAAGAGCAGCCAGGGAGTGGTCGCCGATTCCGCACCCAGCTGCCGGGCCAGGGTGACATTGCCCGGGTGGGGAATGACGGTTGTGTGGTGCGGGCGCAGGGTGTGGATGAGAACGGCCGTGTCGTCCTCACTGGCATCAACCACGACCAACGGCACAGCAGCGGGCAGCGACGCCAAAAAAGTAGGGATATTGGCACGCTCGTTACGGGTAGGCAGCACAATGGTTATCTCTTCCAACATTGTGCCCACTGTAGACGACCCAGGTTAAGAAGCTTTCAAGGCAGCGTTAATAGCCAGATAACTTTTGGTTAACTTCCGGGTGCAAAACGTTAAGAACTGATTAAGCCGCTAAATTCTTAAACCAACGTTTACCGCACCTTAACAACGTGTTGCCCTGGGCGGAGTACGATAGAGCACATCTATTCAGATGGAGGAGAAGCATGAAGCAATCCAGAGCAAAACGAGAATTTCAGGAAAAAGGGTTTGTGGTCTTGAAGGGACTACTAAACGCCGCCGAAGTGCGGCATTACAAGGCCGAAATGGAAGCGTTGTCCGGCATTCAGAGCAGCCAGATGCGCAAATCACACAAGTTGGGGCAGCGCGGTCTAGACAGCGCCTGGTCGCAGCCGGACGGGGTGACCAAACACCAGCCGTTTTGGCCGCTGATTACGCATGAGAGGGTGGGAACGGCCGTACGCCGCCTCCTCGGCGACCCGATCCGCTTTTTGCAGCATACCGATCTGCACGTGGGCTTCTCGGCCATTTCCTGGCACCGCGATAACGTCAACCGCACCTTTGGCATCGGCCCCGACTGGCACGAGCAGGAGGAACCGTACCAAATTGTCCGGGTGGGCCTCTACCTGCAAAGTTATGCCGAGAGCGGCTTCCGGCTGGGCTTTATCCCCGGCAGCCACCAACCGGAATTTCCGGTAACCCTGGCACGCAAGCTGCAAGAGCAAAAGCTGCAAGCGATTGGGGCGATGAGCTACCTGTTTGTCAAGCTTCAGGAGTGGGCCTCCAATGCGGAATGGGTCGCCACGGAACCGGGCGACGCTATCATTTTTGATCCGCGCATTCTGCACTCTGGCAGCTACATCACCGGCCCAAAATATTCGATGTTCCTCGCCTTTGGCCGCGAAAACAGCCATTTTTACAACCACCTCAACTACTACCGCCGCGTTCGCCCCGAACTAAAATATGGTGACATGGCTCCAGAATTAGTACAGTTGCTGCAATCCCACAACTTGCTCCCCGAGTCAGCACCCATTTATGACCAGATTCAGGACGCCTGGACACCGCCTGCGCTAATGCGCCGGGTGGTAGAAAGCGGGCTAAAGCGCAGTTAAACGATGAAATCCCCCAAACGCATTCTCATTTTGAGCTCGGATGCGGGTTTTGGCCACCGCAGTTCGGCGCTGGCTATTGCGGCCGCGCTGGGCGAGCAGTACGGCGACCGGTGCCAGGTTAACGTGGTAAATCCGCTCAACGAACCACGTGTGCCCGGCTTGCTGCGGCGCAGTCAGCAAGATTACGACCGCGTGGTGCGGAACCGCCCCCAAATTTACCGCCTGGGCTACCGGATGAATGATTTGCCCGTCGTGTCCACTCTATTTTTGAGCTCACTCACCCTTTTGCTGTTTGAAGGCATGCGTCTCATTCTGCAGGACTATCAGCCAGACGCCGTGGTTGTTACCTTCCCCCTTTACCATTCGGCCCTGAACGCCTGCTACACGCTGACCAATCGGCACATCCCCACCATCACAGTAGTCACCGACCTGGCCGAAGTACATCGGCTGTGGTTTCACCGCGTGGCTGATATTTGTGCCGTAGGAACGGAGCGGGTGGCCGCTGTGGCGGCCCAACGGCGCATTAAAGCCAGCAAGGTGCAGATCACCGGCCTGCCGGTAAATCCCGCATTTGCCCAAAAACCAGCCGACAAAACAGCGCTGCGGCAGCAATTGGGCTGGGAACCGGATAAGATCACGCTTTTGGCGGTGGGCAGCAAGCGGGTGGGTAAGCTGAGTGAATTTTTACGGCCGTTAAACACCCCCCACCTCCCCATCCAGCTGGCCATCGTCACCGGCGGCGATGACGCGGCGTACCGGGAACTCCAACAAACGGCCTGGCAAATTCCCACTCATCTCTACAACTTTGTCGAAAACATGCCGCAGCTGATGCAGGCCGCCGACTGCCTGGTGAGCAAGGCTGGCGGACTGATCCTCACCGAAGGGCTGGCCGGCGGCCTGCCGCAAATTGTCATCGATGCAATTCCCGGCCAGGAATCGGGCAATCTGGATTATGTGGTCGCCAATGGAGCCGCAGCCTTTGCACCCGAGCCGGATCAGCTGCGGACGACGGTTGAGCAGTGGTTGCAGGAGGACGGCCGTTTGCTTCACGAACATGCCCAACATGCGGTGCGGTTGGGACGGCCGTTGGCGGCCTATAACGTCGCCTCGCTTGCCTGGGAAGCAGCCCAGTCTGGCAGTCACCCCATCCGCCGGTTTAACGCGAAAAAACGGTTCGCCACAATTTTCAAAAGCCCAACGTTAAAAACGGGCAAACTCTAAGTGCTCTGTTAGCTAAATTCGGCATGGTTCATTTCAGGTAATCTGTGCTTTACAAATCTAGCACGAACGCATGTCATGCTGAGGTCCTCCGAAGCATCCCGTTCCTCTGGTGTAAACGGGATTCTTCGCTCCGAAGACTCCGCTCAGAATGGCAATTGCTGACAAATTTGTAAAGGACAACTTCTACTTTTTGAACCATGCCAAAAATTCTAACGCGCGATACGGCCATTCTGGCCATTGTGGCCATCGGTGTGGGCTTCACCATCATTACCGCTGGCATCGATCTCTCCCTGGGCTCCATCATTGGCCTGGGCGGTGTTTTAACCGCCTATTTTGTGGTCAGAATGAGTCTGCCGCTGCCGGTGGGCATTATGCTCACTTTTTTGGTCGCCATTGCCATTGGCACCTTCCATGGTCTCTACGTAACCAAACTGCGGATGCACGGTTTTTTGGTCACGCTGGTCACATTGGGCGTCGCCCGGGGCGCGATTCTGGTGATAACGGATGGTTTCCCCATCACAGGCGTACCGGACTCGTTTGCCTATTTAGGGCAAGGCTTTCTTTTTGGAATTGTTCCCATCCCCGTGATAATCTGCGTAGTAGTGGCTTTGCTGGCACATTACCTGCTGCGCTACACTTACATTGGCCGCCAAATCTACGCCGTGGGAAGCAATATGCAGGCCACCGGTCTGTCCGGCGTAAATGTGGATGCGCGTGTGATTTTGTGTTACGTTATCTCGGTGGTGTGCGCCAGTTTGGTGGGCATCATCCAGGCCGGGCGTTTAAGCCTGGGGCACCCCGGAGCTGGTGAAGGCTTTGAACTGCTGGCCATCACGGCCTGCATCCTGGGTGGGCTAAGCCTGATGGGTGGCCAGGGCAGCGTGTTGGGTGTCCTGGTTGGGTCGTTGTTGATTGGTGTCTTACAAAACGAGATTGTCATGTTAAACATTAACCCATTCTGGCACCGCATTGTGATTGGTGCGGTCTTGCTGCTGGCGATTACGTTTGATTACGGCCGTCGCCGCAAGCAGCAGTAAAAAAGTGAGAGGAGACTTAATGAGCGCAGGCTCAACACCATGAATGAAATTCAGCAGATTGGCGCAGACTGCGCCCAGATTTTAATCCGCGTTTATCCGCGTTAATCCGCGGCCTATTCTTGAAGGAGAAAGCTATGCCGCCCCAAAAACGAATTCTCGTGACCGGCGCAACGGGCAAAGTGGGTCAGGCGTTTATTGACCGCTTTTTGGCGGAGCCCCAGTTTGACCAATTCGTGGTCAGGGCGCTTTGTCATAACCGGGTGTTGGCCCCGCAGGATCGGTTAGAAGTGGTGCGGGGATCGATTGACAAACGGCCGTTGGTCGAAGAAGCTCTGTCAGGCGTGACCCACGTGTTACATCTAGCCACCAGCAAAGAGACGCCGGAAACCATCATGGACGTGGCGGTAAAAGGGCTGTTCTGGATGCTGGAAGCGTGCCGCATAAGTCCGAGCTTTCAGCAGTTCATCCTGATCGGCGGGGATGCCAGCGTCGGCCATTTTTTTTACGACCACCCACTGCCGGTAACAGAAACACAAAAACATTCGGCTTACCCCGGCTGCTATGCGCTGTCTAAGGTGCTGGAAGAGGTGATGCTGGAACAATATTTCATTCAGTATGGCTTGAATGGCTGTTGTTTACGCGCACCCTGGATCATGGAGAAGGACGACTTCAAATACCAGCTTTCTTTTGGGGAGGATGTTTTTGG
>CAUJGI010000472.1 GCA_963169155.1 Chloroflexota bacterium | reverse complement strand
CTGTCCATCATTCTCCTCGGTATGGTGGGGCTGGTGTTCCTCTTTGCCCAGACCCAATTCAACCAGATTGGGGAGGTGGTTCTCAACTTCGATTATCGGTGGGCCGCTCCGCTGGCCTTTTTGCGCCTGGTAACGATTTTGGTGGCCGTAGGAGCGGCCGTGGCCAGCGTCCTGATGAAGCGTGACCTTGCCGCCATTGTGGCCCTGGGCGCCTCCGGCCTGAGCATTGCCGTCTTAATGGTGCTGGAACCAGCCCCGGATGTCGCCCTGGTGCAGATTGTGGTCGATATTTTGTCGGTAGTGATTTTGGTGTTGGCGCTGCGCCTGCTGCCCCGGCAGCAGCGGCATGACGCGCTTCAGCTTAATGTGGAAGTGGGCAAACTGCCTCGCCTGCGCAATGGGCTTGTCGCCGCCGCCAGCGGGCTGGTTGTCACCCTGATTACCCTGGTTGCTCTAAGCACCCGCGATCAACGACCGAGCGACGTCGCCCTGTTTTACCTGGAGAGCGCCAAACCGCTGGCTGCCGCCAAAGATGTGGTTGGGGCCATCGTCGTGGACTTCCGGGCGCTGGACACGTTGATTGAGATTGCCGTGTTTAGCATGGCTGGGTTGGGCATGTTTACCCTGCTGCGCCAGGCAACACGGGCTTTGGGCGACAGCGTGGGTGAGACCAAACCGTTTCCCATCAACCTGTACACCTTCGGCGTTTTTGGCACACGGACCTCCGTGGTTGTTCAGGCGCTGGCGCGGATTGCGCTGCCCCTGGCGGTGGTCATCGGCGCTACGCATATGATGTACGGCCACGACCAGCCGGGCGACGGCTTCACCGCCGGGGTGATTATTGCCCTGGCCATTGGCTTTAGCTACATAGTCTTTGGCTATACCGAAACGCGCCAGCACTATAGCTGGCTTAGTGCGCCGCTGGTGGCGTCTGGCATTCTGCTTATTCTGGTATCTGGCATTTCGGGGTGGGTGGTAAACGGCGTTTTTCTGTCCCCGGTTGACTACGGGGCAATGCTCAACCTGCCCTTGCCAACTGGCTTTTACCTCAGCAGTGCCTTTTTGTTTGAACTGGCCATCTGCCTGAGCGTGTTGGGCAGCGTCTTTTTTATGCTAAATACGCTGGGACACCCCGAAGGATTGGGCCAAACGGCCGATACCAGCTAAGTAATGGGCAAATAATACGTCAATCTTTTTTGAAAAACTTTTTGCCAATTACCTAATTCAACCTGGCATCTTTACGAACAGAAAGAGAGATGAAATGGAACTTTTAACCGCAGTGGCGATTGGCTCGTTGTTTGGTGTAGGCATTTACCAGATGCTGCGCCGCAACGTCATTCGCTCGGCGATTGGCCTGATTATTTTTTCCAGCGCCATCAACTTGTTTTTGCTCAGCACCGGTGCGTACCAGGGAACCGACCCGGCGTACGCGGGGGCAGCGGATCCCAGCGATCCGCTGCCGCAGGCGCTGATCCTCACGGCAATTGTGATTAGCATGGGTGGGCTGGCTTTTGTCTTGTCGCTGCTGGCGGTGATTTCGGCGCGGTACCGCACCAGCAACATGGATGAGATAGACAGGTTAAAACAATGAGTAACCTTGTATTGCTGCCGATTTTAATTCCGCTGGCGGGCGCGGTGGTGGCGCTGTTTTTGATGCGCGCGCCGCGCTGGCAGGGGGTGTGGACGTTGGGGGTGTTGGGTACGGCCGTAACCGCCAGCGCCACCCTCCTCTGGACCGTTTTCCAGACCGGTGAACCGGTTATCTTCTACGGCGGCGGCTGGGAAGCGCCGTTTGGCATTGCCCTGGTGGGCGACCTGCTGGGCGCGCTGATGGCGCTGATGAGCCAGGTGGTGCTGCTGCTGGGCACAGTGTATGCGCTGGGAGCCAAAGACAAAAACGTGCGCTACCCCGGCTTTTACCCGCTCTTTTTGATGCTCACCACCGGTCTGACCGGTGCGTTTCTCACCGGAGACCTGTTCAACCTGTTTGTTTTTGCTGAGCTGCTGGTGATTTCCGGCACGGTGCTCACCGCCATTTCCGATGACAAGCTGGGTGCCGAAGCGGCCTACAAATATTTCTACATCAGTCTGCTGGCGGCCGCGTTTTTGCTGCTGGCCAACGGCGTTTTGTACGTCTCTTACGGCACGCTCAACATGGCCGATCTGGCCGAGCGCATCGCTGCCGACCCGACCGCGCCGCTGCTCACCACCGGCATTGCCCTGCTGATGGCCACCTTCATGATCAAAAGTGCGGTGTTTCCGTTCCACTTCTGGCAGCCTGATTTTCACACGGCCGCACCAACGGCCGTTTCTGCCATGCTCTCGTCGGTGGTGGTTAAACTGGGTGTGTACGGCTTTATCCGCATGACCACCCTGCTGTTTGTAGAACAGGCCGCGCTCATCGAAACACTGCTCATCATTTTGGGCGTCATTGGCATCTTTTATGGCGGCTTCTCGGCCATTGGCACGCACAACGTCAAGCGAATGCTGGCCTACTCCACCCTGGCCCAAATTGGCTTCATTTTGGTGGGCGTGGGGTGGGGCACGCCGCTGTCGCTGGCGGCGGCCCTGGTGTTCACCATCAACCACAGCCTGATCAAAGCGGCCATGCTGATGCTGGCCGGGTTTGTCGCCAGCCGGGCTTCGGTGAAATCGGCGGCGTTTGCCGTGGTCACCGGGCTGGGGCGGCAGCTGCCGCTGGCCGGGCTTCTCTTTTTTGTGGGCGCGCTGGCCCTGGCGGGCATTCCGCCGACTAACGGCTTCATCAGCAAGCTGCTGCTGTTTAACAGTGGGGTGGCGGCCACTCAGCTGGCCGTTTTGAGCCTGATGGCTCTGGGCAGCCTGGCAACGCTCATTTACACCATGCGCGCCTTCCAAAAAATCTGGTGGGAGCCGCAGATAGATACGGCCGTTACCCTCAAACCGGACGGCGATCGCTTGATTGCCCCTGGCATCCTGATTGGTCTGACCCTGCTGCTGGGGCTGTGGGCCGAACCGCTGCTCCAGCTGGCCGAAGCAGCCACGCTGTGGTTGGGACGGCCGGATTTGTACATTACGGCCGTGTTAAACGGTGGCTAATTGCTGGTAGGTGGTGGCTTATAAAAAACTAGCCACCAGCCACCAACCACTAAGGAGATTTAACCATGCATTACCTGGTTTTCATCATTCCCGTTTGTCTGCTGTACCTGATGCTAACGGCGAATTGGGCGCTTAACAATGTGGTTGTCGGTCTTGTTCTGGCCGGGATGGTGACCTGGTTGGCGCGTCCGGCAAAACGGCCTTTTGCCTGGCGGCGACTGCCCGACGCCCTGTTGGCGACGCTGCTTTATCTGGGGCGGCTGCTGTGGGAACTGCTAGTCAGCGGGGTCCAGGTGGCGCGCATTGTGCTGTCGCCGTCGCTGCCCATCAAACCGGGCATCATCGCCATTCCCTCGCAGTGTGAATCTGACCTGGGCGTGGCCCTTAGCGCCCACGCCATCACCCTGACGCCGGGCGAAATGGTGGTGGAGATTGACGAGAGGCGAGTCA
>CAUJGI010000471.1 GCA_963169155.1 Chloroflexota bacterium | reverse complement strand
ATTCCGTTGAATCCGACCTTGGGGTATAACGGCCGTCCCACCCAACGGCCGCAAGTGAAACAGTTTCAAGCTATCTTGGCCGAATACGGCATTCCGAGCACCGTACGCCAGCGCCGCGGCATCGATATTGCCGCGGGATGTGGGCAGCTGAAAGCGGCGGAGGGGAAGTAAGAAGTAAAAAGTAAAAAGTGAAAAGTAAGAAGTAGGCAGTTAACTTATCACTTTTCACTTTTCACTCTCTTCAAGTTCACACCTTCACCCCATCCGGCGGCACCACCGGCAGCACAGCCGCCCCCTCCTTCACCACCAAAATCACCTTGCCAATGTTCTGATTTTGCCGCACGTAAGCGTGGGCTTCCTGCGCCTGTTCGATGGGAAACATCGTGTCGATAATCGGCTTAAGCTCACCCGTGCGCAGCAGCGGCCAGTAGCCTGACTCGAACTGCTCGGTAATTTTGATCTTCTCGGCGGGGGAGCGCGAGCGCAGCGTGGAGCCAATCAGCCGCAGCCGCTTGCCCAGCAGCAGCCCCATGTTCATTTCGCCGTGTGAGCCGCCCAGCTGGCCAATGTTGACCAAACGGCCGAATCGCTTCAGCGCCTTCACGTTCCGGTCCAGATACCCACCGCCCACCGGGTCCAAAATCAGGTCCACCCCCTGATCCTTGGTCGCGGCCAGCACCTTTTCCAAAAAATCTTCCTGCTTGTAGTTAATCGCCAGCTCCGCCCCCAGCTTGCGGCAGGCCAGCAGCTTCTCGTCGCTGCCCGCGGTGACAAATACGGTGGCTTCGGCCGCATTGGCCAGCTGAATCGCCGCCGTGCCCACCCCGCTGGCTCCGGCATGGATGAGCACCGTTTCGCCAGCAGCCAAATCTCCCTCCAGGAAAAGGTTGACATACGCGGTGTACCAGACTTCAGGAACGGCCGCGGCCATGGCAAACGACCAGCGGCGCGGCAGTTTGAGCAGCATCCCGGCGGGCACCGCCACCTGCTCCGCATAACCGCCGCCGGGCAGCAGGGCACATACCCGGTCACCCACCTGCCAATCCTCCACATCCTCACCCACAGCAGCAATCACACCCGCCATTTCCAGCCCCAAAATATCGCTGGCCTCGGCGGGTGGATTGTACCCGCCACGTGCCTGGAGCAGATCGGCCCGGTTAACGGCCGTTGCCCACACAGTTACCAGCACCTCGTCCGGCCCGTACATCACGTCCGGCACCGTCTCCCACACCAACAGCGGTTCCCGCTGATTTCCTTTTACAACAATTGCCTTCATTTTCCTGCCACCTTCACCTGACAAACCGGATGCCACTGCAATGACAATCGGGTAAACTTAATCTGGTGGCTAGTGGTTTGTGGCTAGTGAGCTGTTTAATCAAACGAAGCCACTAGCAAACCAACCGCTAACAAACTAGCCACTATTTTTGAGGAGAGTATCACAAGATGAGCGAACGCGAAACCTACACGGTAGAAATCGCCGGCATCACCCGCCACCTGCCCTTGTTTGAGGTAGCCCCCGGCGTACGGATTGCCATTTTTAACATGCTGGGCGACACCATCGTGGTAAAAGCCACCGCCGCCGCCCTGGCCGAACGGCTAAAAAACACCCCCGCCGAGGTGCTGGTTACCGCCGAAGCCAAAGGCATTCCCCTCATCTACGAGATGAGCGCCCTGATGGGTCTGCCCTACATCGTCCTGCGCAAATCGTACAAGAGCTACATGGGCGCGGCCATTAGTGCCGAAACCGTGTCGATCACCACCGGCAAGCCGCAAACGTTGTACATGGATGAGAAAGACACGGCGTTTATTAAGAACAAAAAAGTGGTGCTGGTTGATGACGTCATCAGCACGGGCAGCACGCTCAAGGGCATGGAAGAGGTGGTGGCCCAGGCGGGCGGCGAGATTGTGAAGACAGCGGCCGTTTTCACAGAAGGCGACGCCGACTGGTCCAACATCGTGGCGCTAGACAATTTGCCGGTCTTTGTGGAGTAACCCGCCGCGAATTTCGCGAATTAACGCGAAGGATTAATTAGGTTCGCGAAATTCGCGAAATTCGCGGCCAAAAATGATGACCCAACCAACGGCCGCTTCCCTCTCCATTTTTCGCTATCTCTTCGCCTCTGTGGCTGAAGAAATGGGCGTGACGTTGGGTCGCGCCGCTTACAGCCCCAACATCAAGGAACGGCTGGACTTTAGTTGCGCGCTGTTTTTGGGCGACGGCCGTATGCTGGCGCAAGCGGCCCACATCCCCGTTCACCTCGGCGCGATGCCCGCCTCCGTCCAGGCCGCCATCACCCAATGCGCCCCCTTCAACCCCGGCGACGTCGTCATCGTCAACGACCCGTACCAGGGCGGCAACCACCTGCCAGACATCACCCTCGTCTCCCCCGTCTTTTTCGGTAATCAGTTATCGGTAATCAGTGAGCGGTCATCGGTGAGCGGTGGCCCCCCAGCCAACCCCGTCACCTTGTCACCCGATCACCTCGTCACCTGGTCACCTTTTCACTCCGTCACCCCTTCATTCTTCGTCGCCAGCCGCGCCCACCACGCCGCCGTTGGCGGCATGTCGCCCGGTTCCATGCCGCTCTCCACGGAAATTTACCAGGAGGGCATCATCATCCCCCCCATCAAGCTGGTGGCCGCCGGGCAGCGCAACGAGGCGGTGTGGCAGCT
>CAUJGI010000470.1 GCA_963169155.1 Chloroflexota bacterium | reverse complement strand
ACCCAGTTCTGGACGTGGCGCGGCATTTATTCGCCAGAGCGCTCGGCTACAGTGGAGAACAACGCCAACTATTGGCTGGTGATGATTCCCTACTGGCTGATTGTTGTGGGCATTTTGTACGGCTCGCCTTACCTGGGAGGTGGTTGATGAAGCTGCTGAGCGGCCCCACGACCCGCCGCCAGCAGTGGCTGGGATTTATGCTCAGCCCGGCGGCGTGGACGGTTTATTTTGTGCTGGTCTACGTGTTGAACGAAGCCGCCTGCCGTCTGCCGCTGCTGTCGCCCCCGGCCTTTTTCCCCCTGGCCACGCTGTCTACCGTGGTGACGTTGGGACTGATTGGCCTGGCGGGTTGGTGGGCCTGGCGGGCGTGGCGGGAGGGGGATGATGCGGGCAACGGCCGTTTCCTGGGCCTCACCGGTTTGTTGTTAAGTGGACTTTTTGGGGTGATGACAACGGCCGTGTGGGTGGCCGCCCTGGTGCTGCCGCCATGCTGAAACCCGCAGGCTTTTTCCTCTGGCTGCTGGCGCTGCTCCTGTTGGGCTGCCAGCCGCCCTCGGGTGAACAATCCTACGTCGTCGGCGGCGACGCCGATGTGGGTCAGGAACTCGTGACGGATTACGGCTGCGGTGCCTGCCACGACATTCCCGGCATTCCCGGGGCCAACGCCACGGTGGGGCCGCCGCTGGACGAGTGGGCCGAGCGCGGCTACATCGCCGGGGCGCTGCCCAACCGTCCGGGCAACCTGGTGGTATGGCTGATGAATCCCCAGGCCATCGAACCGGGCACGGCCATGCCCGATTTGTTGATTTCCGAACAAGAAGCGCTGGATATCAGCGCCTATCTGTACTCGTTGAGGTGATGTAAGTTGCTGCGGTTAAGGAAGGAAAATCGCCCGATATTTGTGGCGTGTGTAACGGCCGTTGTGCTCACATTGGCGCTGCTGCAGCTGTGGCCGACCGATACCACCAATCCCGCTGTGGTCTCCGCCCCGGAGTGGGAGGACGTTCACACCCAGCAGCTGGTTGAGCGCGCCTGCTACGACTGCCACAGCCATGAAACGCGCTGGCCCTGGTATACCAAGGTGGTGCCTGCTTACTTCCTCCTGGCATACGACGTGCAGCGCGGCCGCGAGGCGCTGAATTTTTCCCGGTGGGAAGAAACGTGCTGCAGTGAGGAGCAAATCGGTGAGATGGCCGAAACGGTCACGAAAAGCCACATGCCGCTGCCCTATTACATGGTGCTGCACCCGGAGGCGTATTTAAGTGACGTGGAGCGCGGCCAGCTGGTGTATGATCTCATGGACATCATGAAAGAGAACCTGGACTGAGTAACCGTCTTCAGATTGGGCCACTCTTTAAGAGGGGCCCAATCTCAGTTAGAAGCTAAATCAGCTGCAACGTGCGCGCTTCGGCGATGGCCTGGGTGCGGCAGTGCACGTCCAGCTTGTCGTAGATGTTGGCCAGGTGGGTTTTGACGGTGCCGGGGGTAATGCATAGCTGCATGCCAATTTCGCGGTTCGACAGGCCGCTGCTGACCAGTTTGAGCACTTCCTGTTCCCGTTCGGTGATGGATGCGGCCGTTTTTAAAGATTCCAGCTTTTCCTGGGGCAGCCAATCGGCCGTCTGATCCGGGCAGCCCAGCAGCTGCAAGATGTGCAGGAGAAATTCCTGCGATTCGGTGGTGAGGGTTTCGGTGTGGCGCAGCAGGGCCAGCAGGGGAATGAGGGAAGCGCCGGGGGTGAGGAACGGCCGTATCAGGCGTTCCGGCGCAGCCAATCGGACAGCCTCGGTCATTACCTGCCGCGCCTGGTTGAGTTTGTGCTGTTCAAACAGCGCCAGCCCCAGCAGCACGCGCACCTGCATGGTAGGTTCATTGGCGATGCCGTCTGGGTAACGCTTTAGCAGACTGTCCAAAATTTTCTCGGCCAGGCCGGCCTGCTTTTGTTGCAGCAGCATCTCAGCGCGTACCAGCTGTGCCCGTCCATGATCATCCTCATACACTTCACCTAGCAGCCGTTCGATTTCAGCCCAATTTTCCAGCGGAAGAGAGAACATGGCTTCATACACGGCCAGATCCTGATCACGCCAGCCCCCAGAAGGGCGCTGTGCCTGCAAGGTGCGGGCTGCCTGGATCGTGGCAATGGCTTCCTCGTAATGCCCTGAGGTGGCTTGCAGTTTGGCCCGGGCAATGGCGAAGTTTATCGGCATATTTGAACTGGTAGGGTTGGGATCAACGGCCGTTGCCCGTTGAATCAGCTGGTGCGCCTCGGTCAATTCGTTACGCATCCGGTAAATGTGGCTCAAGATAACCAGGGCAATGCTGGCAGGCTCGGGCAGCTTGCCCCGCTGGGCCAACGCATATTGCAGCATTTGGTACACCAGCTTTTCGCTTTCCCGCAGGTGGCCGCGCATGAAGGCCCGGTTGGCACAATCGGCACCGGCAATCAACATGACAAACAAATTCCCTTGGACACGCGACTGCTCGTAAATTTCATACAGCCTTAGGCCCACTTCTTCGGTTTGGGGCAAAAAGCTGGCCTCCACAATCCACAAAGCGTCCAGCAGCTGCCAGCGGGAATCCGCAGGTGCCGTCGGCGAAATCGATAAGTCTCCAGCGATCTTACGTTTCTGAATGGTTCGTATCTCTGTCAGCACTTCTCGTTCATCATCCGTCAACGCCTCCTGAGGCTTGGCCACGAGATTTTGCTCCAGGCGTCGCAGGAACCGCTCCACTTCCCCGGTAGACATGGCCAATTTGGCCAGCCGCAAATAAACAAAGAGCAGCGTTTTGTGATGCTGAAAAACGGATTCGGGCAGCTGCTGAATCCAGCGCAGCAGGCGCGAATCTTCGCCAAACTCCACCAATTCCCGCAGCACCACCTCTTCAATGAGAGACGCCGCATCTTCCCAATCTTTAATGGCCAGCAAGTGGCGGACGGCCTCGGCCGAGCCATCGCGCAGGCGATACCAGGCGGCCGCCCGGCGGTGCAGGTCGGGAATCAGGTCGGGGTGTTGCGTTTCCAGCTGGTTGCTCAACATTTCAGCAAACAGGTCATGATAGGTATACCACGCCTGTTCTTCGGAGCGGACCAGAAACAGATTTTCTTGCCACAGTCGGACCAGCATCTCGGCCCCGTCCGTGTGCCCGGTGAGGGCGTCGCATAAACCGCCGGTTAGCTGCTTTAGAATGGAGGTTTTTAGCAAGAAGGTTTTTACTTCTTCGGGCTGCTGGTGCAAGACGCTTTCCAAAAAATATTCGCGCAGAAAGATGTGTGCGCCGCTAAACGTTTCCAGAAAGCGCTGCCGGTCTTGCTGTTTATTCAGCGCCAAAACGGCCAGCATCAGGCCCGCGGCCCACCCGCTGGTGCGGTTAACCAACGTTTCCATGTCGCCGTGGGCCAGCGGTTGATCGGCAACGTGCTGCTGTAAAAATTCCACGCCTTCTTCCCGCGTAAAGCGCAAATCTTCCATCTCCAGCTCGGTGACCAGCCCGCGGGCACGCACGCAGCCCAGGGCAATCGGCGGGCGGGTTCGGCCAGAAATGATGAGCTGTAGACCGGGCGGCAAATGCTCCAGCCAGATCTGGATGGAGTTGTGGATGTCTGGGTGCTGGATATGGTGGTAATCATCCAAAATCAGCCCTAAGCCAGAGGTTTCCTGGATGACGTTGACAATTTCATTCGACAAGCGCGCCACGATTTCGCCCGGGGTGATCCCGGCGGAGAGTCGCAGCTCTTGCAGCAAGCCTTGCCGAAAACCGGGCACCACCGCTTTGAGCGCCATGATGATGGTGGTCCAGAAGCGTATCAAGTGGTTGTCGTCGGCATCGAGCGAGGCCCAGGCCACGGGGATGTCGCAGCATTCCTGCTGCCAGGCGTTAAGCAGCGTGCTTTTACCAAAACCGCCCGGCGCACAAATGAAGGTCACCGGGGTATGAATTTTTTGCATGAGGCGGGGCCGGGTGATGAGCGTGGGGGGCAGGATAGGTGGTCTGATTTTGGTAATGGCGGGGAAGGCGGTATGGATGGAAGATTTGGCAGGGACGATGGCGGTTTGCGGCTGGGTGAATAACGTGAGGGGGTTGAAAAGGGTTTTGCCAGCCAGGGCAGCGGCCGTTTCTTCTAGCTGCGTCAGGTTTAGCTCCTCGGACTTGCCCAGGTAGGCTTTATGCAGCTTGCCGCTGCGGCGGCGATAGGCGTACCAGTAATCGCCGCCGTGCCGGGTCTCGCGTCTGGCCGAGAAATGGCCTGCGCTTCCCTTAAACTTAAACTGGCTGTTGGTGGCCAGCCAGTTGTTCCACTCGGTTGATGCCAGGGGGATGGGGGCGGGAACGGCCGTTTCTACCACATCCACCCATAACAAACTATCTTTGATAATTGCCTTCATCTGCTTCCCACACCCTTTTATGAGACACGTTTCATCAGATCGGTAGATCACCCCACAAAGTTACCCAACAGACAGGAAGAGGTAAACCTGAAGAAAAGTTACCCAAATTTTGGCCATTGTAACAAATTTGGGTAACTTTTTCGAGAAATTTGTATATCAATTTGTGAAATATCACCCAATAAACGTTCTGTTGCCTTGGCAAAATCCTCCAAAAACAAGATGTACAAAGTGCGTCGGATTGGGTATTTTTTACTATTAAGCAAACTGATTGTTTGGCCACAGACAATCTTATCTATTATTGGGTTTTTGCGGTTATGTTTCTGAAAAAACATTTTCGGCACTCATTACAGCAAAAATCATCCACTAGAGAGGAGAGATTCAGTATGAAACACAAAAATCGCTTGTTTTTTGTTCTTCTCGGCGTGCTGCTTGCCCTGGCGCTTACCTTAGGCGCTTGTGGCTCAACACCAACTGAGGAAGAAGAACCCGCAGACGTGGCTGTGCCAGCTGAAGAAGAAGCTGCCCCAGCCGAAGAAGAAGCCGCGCCAGTTGAAGAAGCTGCTCCGGCCGAAGAAGAAGCTGCCCCGGCTGAAGAAGAAGCTGCGCCAGCTGAAGAAGAAGCTGCCCCGGTTGAGGAAGAAGCTGCCCCTGTAGAAGAAACGGCCGCTGACCCCAATTCCCTGCCCCGCAACGAAACCCTGTACTTCAATGGACAACAGTGGGGTTCGGTTGTTGGTTGGAACCCCTACTCCAACAGCAACAACAACGCCATGGCCATTGCCCAGCAAGACAATGCCCGCGTGACCATGTTCGAGACCCCCTACCTGTACAACATGCTCGACGGCCAGATGTATCCTTTGCTGGCTGATGGTGCATTTGCGTGGAACGACGCTCGCACTGAGATTACCTTCTCCATCAACCCCGCCGCCCATTGGAATGATGGCACGCCGGTAACCGCCGAAGATGTTGCCTACACCTGGGCTACCCATGTGAAATACAACACCCCCACCGCTGCTGGTAACATCGACTACATCGAGAACGTTGTTGCCGTCGATGCCCAAACCGTTCTGGTACAGGCCAAACTCAACGATGAAGGCGCTGCTGTGAACCCGCTGATCGTGGAAGCTTTCCTGAGCAGCAACTACGTCATCCAAAAAGCGTGGACCGAGACCCTGGAAGCCCGCGCTGGTGGCGATGCAACGGCCCTGATGGCCGATCCGGCTGAGGACGCTGCCTTCTCCGGCCCATACTACAAATACTTTGCTGACGACACCAAAGTTGTCATGATTCGCGACGACAACTACTGGGGACAAGACGCCAGCATGTGGGGCAAACTGCCAGTGCCCAAGTACCTGGCCCACACCATCTTCAAGGACAATGCTGCTGGTACCACCGCGCTGCAAGCTGGTGAAGTAGACGTAAGCCAGCAGTTCAACTCCAACGTTCAGGACCTGTGGCTGCAAGATGGTTTGCCCATCTCCACCTACCTGCCCGATGCCCCCTACGGCATTGGTGCCAGCCTGCCGACCGCTTTCTTCAACCTGCAGTCGCCCGGTTTGGATCAGCTGGCCGTGCGCAAGGCGATTGCGATGGCCGTTGACTATCCCACCATCATTGCCAACGCGATGACGGACCAATCCGCCACCTTCGACCAGGTACCGCGTTCTTTGATGAACCCAACCCCCGGCGAACAGGCGCTTTATGACCAAACGGCCGTTGCTGACCTGCAGTGGGTGGGTAACGATATCGAAGGCGCTAAAGCGCTGCTCGACGAAGCTGGTATCGTTGATTCCGATGGCGATGGCTGGCGTGAATACAACGGTGAAAAACTGAGCTACGTAGCCACCTGCCCCAATGGTTGGTCTGACTGGCAAGCTGCCATCGAAGTTGTGGCCGCTGCTGGTGCTGAAATCGGCATCGAAATCACCACCAACTACCCCGAATGGGCCGTCTACCAGACCGTTGTCACCAAATCCGACGCTCCCCTGCCCGAAGGGTACGACATCTTCATGATGTGGAGCGATGGCGCTGGCCCGACCCAACCGTGGGGCCGTATCCGCAAGCTGCTCAGCTCCGAGTTCATCGGCATGGCCAGCAACTGGAACGGTAACTGGGGTCAATACGCCAATGCCGACGCCGATGCCCTGATTCAGGCCATCCCCAACGAAACGGATCCGGCCGTATTGCAGGAAATGTACACCGAACTGGTGCGCATCTACCTGTCCGATATCCCCTCCTTCACGCTGATGTACCGTCCGCAATCCTTCCACACGGTGAATGAGTCTGTATGGACCAACTTCCCGTACGAAGGCGACGGCACCAACCCGCCAGTTCCCCCGCTGGATCTGACAGACGGTTGGAGTATTGCCGGTCTCTATAACCTGGAGCTCGTCAATCCGTAACCTTTAACTGATTAAAAACAGCCATGTCTCGCCGCTGAGGCATGGCTGTTTTTTTAATCAATTGGCTGTCCTTTTGTATCCATTCCGGATCGACATCCGTTTAGGATAGACCACCTCTAAGACCCCAGCCCCTATATGGTTCAAACAAGTAACTGCCAGGCTGCTTGTGTTGTGCCCGTTACGCAAATCACAGAAAGATTCAACGAAAAGGGAAGCGTGTTTTTTGTGGTTTGCTTAAGTAGAAGCTAAATATTTACTTAGCGTGATTGTAAATCTTTTAGCCTTTACAAATTTTGAGGAGAAGCTGCGTTGAAAGGGTACCGTAAATATTTTCTCAACAAGCTGCTATGGTTTTTGGTAACCCTGGTGGCTGCATTTATTCTGAACTTCATTTTGCCGCGACTGATGCCGGGCGATCCGGTAGCTGCGATCGTGTCTCGTCTGGCCCAGGGGATGAGTAATACCGCTGGTATCCAGGCGATTTATGAGCAGTATGCCGAGCAGTTTGGCACCAACAGGCCGATGTATGAGCAGTTCTTGCTGTACATGAGGAATGTTTTCCAGGGGGACTTTGGCTTTTCATTTAGCCAATACCCTAGAACGGTGGCTGACGTTATCAGGTCGTCGATTTTGTGGACGATTGGGTTGCAGTTTCCGGCCATCATTGTCGGGTGGCTCATTGGCAACTCTTTGGGTGCTTTGGCTGCTTACCGCCGGGGAAGCTTTGACAAAGTGATTATGCCGATCAGTATTTTTATGAGCAATCTGCCCGCTTTTGGCATGGCGGTTGTTTTGCTGGTTATTTTTGGCGTTTCCTTGCGCTGGTTCCCCACGTCGGGCGGATATGGGTTTGACCTGATTCCCAACTTTAGCTTGAAATTTTTCTGGTCTGTGTTTGTCCATTACCAGCTGCCGTTCTGGTCCATTGTGTTAATCACGATTGGCGGGCAGGCGATTGGGATGCGTTCGATGGCCATCTATGAGCTAAATGCTGATTATGTCAAGTACAGCCGATTTATGGGCATCAAGGATCGCAAGATTGTGCGGTATGTGTTCCGCAATGCGATGCTGCCGCAGATTACCGGTCTGGCTTTGTCGGTTGGGACGATGGTTGGTGGGGCGCTGGTGGCTGAGATTATTTTTAGCTATCCGGGGCTGGGTTCGACGATTTTAACGGCCGTTCTCGGTCAAGATTACCCCCTCATCTCCGCTACCACGTTGATCATCACCATCATGGTGTTAGCGGCTAACTTCGCCATTGAAATGGTCTACGGCATCCTCGATCCACGCATTAAGGCCGCCCAGGCTGATTAATTAGGAAAAGTTGCTGCTATGAAACATTTACTTCAACAAATATCTCGGTCCGGTAAATTTGTGGCAGGCTTTTCTATCTTTGCCACGATTTTACTCATAGTGCTGATTTACCCACTGGTTGTGCCCGATCCCCCGCTGGAGATTATTGGCCAGGGCACGTTTTTTGAGCCGGGCATCTACGTCAATGTGTACGACAGCATCAGCGCGCCGCACTACACGCTTAACCTGGATGAAGCGGCTGAACAGCGTATTGCCAGCCGGTTCAAGGCTGAAGATCGCGAAGCCATGCGCGGCTGGCTGGTTGGCTCGGGTATGCCTGAGTCTGAAATTGACATTGCCAACACGGCGCAGCTGCTGGACCAGTGGTTTGCCAACTTTGATCCAACCACGCGTCTGCCGGGGATGACCAACGCGGATCGGAATTATTACATCCGGCTCAACAATTCCATCCAGGGGTTGCTTTCTACAGAAGCGGCCGTTATTGCCCAGATGAATGCGGAAACGGCCGTTCTTGAAGAAACCGGTACCGTGCCGCAAACCGCCTACGTGAACGTGAACCAGGTGGCCAACGTGCGCGTTCTCCCCCTGGGGACCGACAATTTTGGTCGGGATGTGCTGACCCAGCTGGTTAGAGCAACCGGCGTGTCGCTCCAGATCGGCTTTGTGGCCGGTATCATTGCTACCGTCATTGGGCTGGCCTTGGGGCTGGTCTCCGGTTATGTCGGCGGGCTAGTGGATGACGTGATCATGTTTATCACCAACCTGTTCATCGTCATTCCCAGCTTTGTCCTGTTGATCCTGATCTCATTCAGCATCGGCCAGGAGCAGCGCGGCGCCATTACCATTGCGGTGGTGATCGGCTTTACCTCCTGGGTGTGGACGGCACGGGCGGTGCGGTCGCAGGTAATCTCCCTGCGTAATCGGGATCACGTCAACCTGTCCAAGCTGTCTGGGCATTCAATTGCCCACATCATCATCCGAGACATTCTGCCCTACATTGCCTCATACGTCATCATGGCCCTGATTCTGCAAATTTCCTCTGGTATCCTGGCCGAAGCTGGCTTATCTATCCTGGGGTTAGGTCCTAAAACAACGGATGTCCCCACGCTGGGGTTGATGATGAACTGGGCCATGATTTACCAGGCACATATTTTGGGCAAATGGTGGGCTTACTTCCCCATCATTGTAACCATTGCCCTGATTGCGTTCTCGATGAACTTAATGAATACCGGGCTGGATCAGGTATTCAACCCGGCTTTACGAGATTAGGTGGTTGAAATGGAAAAAGTGATATTGGATGTTGCGGACCTGACAACAAAATACATTACCCGGTTTGGGGAAGATATTTATGCGGTTGATCACGTTTCTTTGCGCGTCGAAGATGGGAAATCGCTGGGCATTGCTGGGGAGTCTGGCTGCGGCAAATCTACCCTGGCACTGAGCCTGATGGGTTATTACTTTCCGCCTCTGCACTATACCGGTGGGGAGATCATCATCGACGGTCATAATATCTCCGGCATGAAACCCGATGACGTGCGTAAATCGATCTTGGGGCGAGAAATTGCCTACATTCCCCAGGCAGCCATGAATGCGCTCAATCCGACCCAGAAGATCATCCACTTCATCGAAGATGTGGTTCAGGCGCACGATCCTACCACCAGCAAGCAAGAAATCTACACGATGGCTAAAGCACTCTTCGAGTCTCTGGGCTTACCAGCAGAAGTGCTGCAAAAATATCCCGTTGAGCTGTCCGGTGGTATGAAACAGCGCACGGTCATTGCCATTTCGGTCATCCTCAGGCCACAGGTGCTGATTGCCGATGAGCCTTCCTCTGCCCTCGATGTGACATCGCAGAAGATGGTGATCAAGATGCTGCGCAACCTGATGGACAACGGGTATATCAAAGCGATGATCTTCATCACCCATGAATTGCCGCTGTTATACAACGTGACCGATGACATCATGGTGATGTACGCCGGGCAGATTGTGGAAAGAGCGTCTTCTAAAGAAGCCGTCTTTGATCCACTGCATCCGTATTCCAAAGGTCTCATGGGTTCCATTATCGTGCCAGAAGAGGGTTTGCGCGATGTGAAGCTGGCGGCGATTCCGGGCGTACCGCCCAATCTGAAAAATCCGCCACCGGGCTGCCGGTTTGCCCCACGCTGTAAATTTGCCCGGGCGGCGTGTACGGCCGCTTCCGTGCCGCTGCGTGAATTGGAAAACGGCCGTAGCTACCGCTGCATTTTATCAGAAGAAGAATTAAGAGAAGCTTATGCCAGGGAGGATCGTCAACATGGCCGCTGAAAGAAAACTTTGCCTGAGCGGCAAAGGTGTCACAAAAGTATTCGGACTTGGCCGTAACAAAACGGTCGCTGTAGATAACGTCGATTTTAATTTCTACGAAGGCGAAGTCATCTCCCTCGTTGGTGAATCGGGCAGCGGCAAAACCACCCTGGCCAAAATGCTTCTGGGGCTGATCAACCCCACCGAGGGCGAAATTTACTTCCAGGGTGAAAAACGAGATCTTAGCTCCCACCGAAAGAAAAAAGAGTACTGGAAAAGCATCCAGGCCATCTTTCAGGACCCGTTTTCGTCGTTCAACATCTTCAACAAAATTGATACCGTCTTGCTCGACTGCATCCGCATGCGCGGCGGCGGTGGGCTGCCCTACGAGCAAAAAGTGGCCATGATGACCGAAGCGTGCAGCTTCGTCAACCTGAAGTTCGCCGAGCTGACCAACAAATATCCGTTTGAGCTTTCCGGCGGGCAGCAGCAGCGCCTGATGATCGCCCGAATCTTTCTGCTCAAGCCCAAAATCCTGTTGGCCGACGAACCGACTTCCATGATCGACGCCTGCTCCCGCGCCACCATCCTGGATATGCTCATGCAGCTCCGTGACGAAATTGGCATGACCCCCATTTTCATCACCCACGACATTGGCCTGGCGTATTACGTTTCCGACACGGTTTATATCATGGAAAAAGGCAAATTCGTGGAAAGCGGCTCGGCCGACGAGGTGATTCTGCGGCCCAAGGGAGCCTATACCAAACGCCTGATCAACGACGTACCCAAAATCTACGAGGAGTGGGATCTATCGACCGTGTAGCGCAGGTACAGAAAAGCCAGCCTCAAGGTGGACTGATAACCCAACAGCTTTGGAAAAGATTACTGCTTCAAAAAACTATGCAAAATTGAGTGTCATTGTCCTGGCATACGTGGCCTTTATTGCCCTGGGTATGCCCGATGGCTTGCTGGGCATCGCCTGGCCAACCATGCGCATCGATTTTGGCATTCCCCTGGACTCGTTGGGGATGCTGTTGTTTGCCAGCGTCACTGGCTACATGACCTCCAGCTTCTTGAGCGGCACCTTAATATCCAGAATGGGCGTCGGCAGCTTGCTTACCGTCAGCTGCCTCCTGACGGGTTCTGCTCTGGTAGGGTACACCCTGGTGCCCACCTGGTGGATGATGGTTTTGCTGGGTGTAACCGCTGGTTTGGGCGCTGGGGCCATTGATGCCGGGCTCAACACCTACGTGGCGACCCACTTTGGCGAGGGCTTGATGCAGTGGCTTCATGCCAGCTATGGCATCGGCGTCACCATCGGCCCGGTAATCATGACCACCGCCCTGACTGTGTTCCACTCCTGGCGCATGGGTTATCGCGTGGTGGGCGGCTTCCAGTTTTTTATGGCGCTGGCCTTTGTATTCACCCTGGCCCTGTGGAATGCCCATGAAAACGCGCCCACCGAAGGCGATCGGGAAAAGCGCCTGACGGAATACAAAACCCCGATGGGACTCACCATGCGCCAACCGAGGGTGTGGCTCAGCGTTTTGCTCTTTTTTCTCTACGTGGGCGGGGAAGTTTCCCTGGGAACCTGGGTGTTTAGCCTGCTTACCGAATCACGGGGCATCTCGACGCAGGCGGCCGGGTTGTGGGCGGGCAGCTTTTGGGCCACCTTCACCATTGGGCGGATTTTGGCCGGACTGTATGCCCAGCGCCTGGGGATCCATGCCCTGGTGCACGGCGGTTTGACGCTGGCCTTGCTGGGGGCGTTTCTGCTGTGGTGGCATCCGTTTGAGCTGGCCAATTTGCTGGCCGTGGGTCTCATTGGTGTGGCCGTTGCGCCTATTTTCCCGGCGATGATGTCGGGCACCAGCCAGCGGGTGGGGGCGCACTTTGCGGCTAACACGATTGGCATGCAAATGGCCGCCACTGGCCTGGGCGCCGCTACCATTCCCAGCCTGGTCGGCGTACTGGCCCGCCAGTTTTCTCTGGAGGTTATCCCGGTTTGTCTGGTGGTGGTTTTTGCGGCTTTGCTGGCTGCGTACCGCCTGGCGTCTGTGAAACGGCCGTCTCAGGAAGTGGAGCATGTCGCCCGATAGCCACACAAATCGGCTGCTGGGGTACCCGGCCGACGCTCGTTTGCTCATTATCAATGCGGATGACTTTGGCATGTGCCATGCGGTGAATGAGGCCATCATCGGCACACTGCAAGCTGGCACAGTGCGTTCTACCACCTTGATGGTGCCCTGTCCTTGGGCACAACACGCCATGCGCTTTCTGGCTGAGCATCTGGAAGTTGCCTTTGGCGTGCACCTTACCGCCCTCGCCGAGTGGCCCGACTACCGGTGGGGACCTGTTACCGCCAGTGAAAAAGTACCAACCCTCGTTAACAAAGATGGGCATTTTTATAACTTTGCGCAAATGCCGCAGTTCCTGGCCCAGGTCAGCCTGGCGGAGCTGGAACTAGAGTTTCGGGCGCAAATCGAGGTGGTGCTGGCAGCTGGGCTCAAGCCGACCCACCTGGATTGGCACGCGCTGCGCCTGAGTGGCCGGGAAGATATTCTGGCTCTCATGCTGAATCTGGCCCGTGAATACGGTCTGGCCTTGCGGGTGATGGGAGCCTCCTGGATTGCCACTGTGCAAAGCCACGGTCTGCCCACCAACGATTACGACTTTTTGGACAGCTACCTCCTCGATCCCGCCACCAAAGCGGCTCGTTACGTGGAGCTGCTGCGAGAGCTGCCTGCCGGTCTAAGTGAGTGGGCGGTTCACCCCGGTTTGAGCAATGCCGAGCTGAGGGCCATCGACCCTGTGGGCAGCAGTTACCGGCAGGCGGATTACGATTTTTTCACTTCGCCG
>CAUJGI010000469.1 GCA_963169155.1 Chloroflexota bacterium | reverse complement strand
GCTCAAATTCGGTGCCTTCGCCAAATTGGCGGGTGTGGCGCAGGCCAATCTCTTGCAGCCGATTTTTGCGCAGCAGCAGGTCGTAGCGGCGCACGTCCAGCAGGTTGGGGTACACCTTCACCGGCTCAGTGAGCGGCAGCTTGCCCTGGCGAACGGCCAGGCCTAGCGGCCCCAGCCAGCGCAAGTTCAGATTGCCAAACTGGTAATCGCCGCGGCGCAGCGGGTGCACGGTGTAGCTGGCTTCCCAGGTGCGGCGTGGACCTACTTCGCCGGTGAGCAGTCGGGTGGAGATGTTAAAGGCGTCCGGTGGTTCGTCGCGCAGCCAGACGGCCGTTCCCCGGCCGCTCCGATTGCGCACAATAATCTTGATGGGATTGTCCGCCCCCAGGCTGAGCTTCTGGTCGTGCTCACGGCGAATGTCGAACCGCTTTGCGATCGGTTCGGCGGATCGCCAGTCGAACCAGAGGAGGCCGCCCACCAGCACCAGGTAACCCAGCGCCACCCATTGCAGCGCAGGCAGCCAGGTGCCCGCCGCCATGATGGGAGCGGCCAGGAGCAAAATGAGGATGCCTCGATTCGTTGGCTGCATTTTGTTTATCCGCAGATTTCGCAGATTAGCGCAGATTTGTTTTTTGAAGCCAAAAAAATCTGCGTAATCTGCGTGAATCTGCGGATTATCTCCTTTGAATGGTCATCATCATGCCGTGTTTGGGGCGGATGGTGACGAGTGGGTCGGCGATGACGGGGTGGTTGGGCAGCAGCTGGAGCCGGTATTTTTGCAAGACGGCCGTTACCATCAACCCCATCTCCACCCTGGCAAACTGATCGCCAATGCACAGCCGCGCCCCGCCGCCGAAGGGAAAGTAGGCGTAGCGCGGGCGGGCCTGTTCGGCTTCGGGCAAAAAATGGTCCGGGTAAAACTGGTCCGGCTTTTCCCAGAAGGCGGGGTGGCGCTGGAGGGTGTATGGGCTCATGATGATGAGCGCGTTGGCCGGGATGGGCGCACCCAGCAGCGTATCCGCCGCGATCGCCCGGCGGGTGATGACCCAGGCGGGCGGGTAAAGCCGCAGCGCCTCGGCGATAACGCGCTGGACGGTGGGCAGGTGGGGTAGATCGTCGGTGGTGGGCAGACGGCCGTTTACCACCCCATCAATCTCGGCCACCAGCGCCTCAGCCACGCACGGGTTTTGTGACAGCAGGTAAAAGAGCCAGGTAAGACCAGAAGCGGCCGTTTCGTGGCCCGCCACCAGCAGGGTAATCACCTCGTCGCGCAGCTCGTCGCGGCTCATGTGCTCGTTGGTTTCCCGGTCAACGGCCGTTAACATCTGGCTCAAAATGGTGTCCGGGTTGGCTTTGCCCTGCTCGTGGTCGCGGATTGCCTGGTCAATCAGGTTGTCCAGCAGGTGCAGCCCTTCGCGGACGCGCCGGTTGCGCGGCGTGGGCACCATCAGCGGCAGGGCCACCAGCTGCTGCGAGCGGTAGACGACGTAGTCGAGCATCGTCAGGACGGCGTGGGTAAGCTGGCCCGCGTCGGCCTGCAAATCCAGCCCCAGCAGCGCCTCACCGACCACATTCAGCGTGACGGCCATCATCTCCTCGTCGATGTCCAGCGGTTGGCCCGATTGGGCCGCCTTGTCCCAGCCCGCCAGCATGTTTTGCGCGGCCTTGGTCATCGTTTGCCCCCAGGCCAGCACCTTATGCCGGTGAAAAGCGGGTTGGATCATGCGCCGCTGCCTGCGCCAGAAACGGCCGTCGCTGGTCAGCAGCCCGCGCCCGGTGATTTTGGCCAGGGTGTTGTACTGCACCGTGTTTTTGCTGTAGTTGCGCTGGTTGGTCACCAGTACGTGCTCGATGAGAGCGGGATGGTTCAGCTGAAACACTTCCCACAGCCCCAGCGGGTAATGGATAAAATCCCCGTGCTCGGCAGCGTTGCGCTGCAAAAAGGCCAGCGGATTCCGCTGAATCTCCGGGATGCGCCGGGGCGAGAGGTTGACTGCTTTGCAGGTTGGTGTGTGGAAAACGGCCGTGTCAATCATTGCAAATTACCATCCACAGATTACACAGATTTCATAGATTGAAGTGCTCGAAAATCTGTGTAATCTGCGAAATCTGTGGATAAAAAACTATCGTGGTACCTCAACCTGCCCGAGCAGCCGCCGGATAACGGTGTCGGGGTTGAGGCCTTCAATTTCGGCTTCGGGTTTGAGCAAAATGCGGTGGCGGTAGACCGCCGGGGTCACAAATTTCACATCGTCCGGCGTCACGAAGTCGCGGCCCTGCATGGCGGCATATGTTTTGGCCGACAGCAGCACGTGCGTCGCGGCGCGGGTGCTGGCTCCCAGCGTCAGATCGGGCGACTGGCGCGAGGCGGCCGCCACCTGGGCGATGTAATTGAGCACGCCATCTTCCACCACTACCTGGTTAATCGCCTGCCGCGCCTCGGCGATGGCCTCCGCCGGAAGTTGGGCCGTCAGGCCAGTGGCGGCCAGATCGTGTGCATCAAAACCGTTGTGGTAGCGGCGCAGCACCTCGATTTCCGTGTCTAAATCGGAGTAGGGCACGGTGACCTTAAACAAAAAACGGTCCAGCTGCGCTTCGGGCAGCGGGTAGGTGCCCTCGTACTCAATGGGGTTTTGC
>CAUJGI010000468.1 GCA_963169155.1 Chloroflexota bacterium | reverse complement strand
TGAGCGTGGTGGTAACGGCCGTCTGGCCTGGCTGCCAAAAATAGGTCAGGCGCGGCGGCTGGCTGACAGACAGTGCCTGGGTCGCCTGGGTGGCAAAAACCTCCACCTCGCCCAGCCGCCAGGACCGCAGCGTGGTCCAGGTAAAATCCAGCTCCAGCAGCAGCCCATGCCCAGACAACCCGGCCGCCACAAAGGTCTGGGTTTGTTTGTATTTGCGCAGCAGGGCTTCCAGCCACTCGCCCACGTTCGGCCGTTTGAGGACGGCCAGCTCATCCCAACCATCCAGCAGCAGCAGCACCTGCCCCGCTTTTAACTTCTGGTGCAGCAAATCTTTGATCCCTGGGCTGGTAAGCGGAGTGGCCCGCTTTTGCAAGGCGCTGGCCAGCACCGCTTCCGGGTCTTCCATCTCACCCCCGGCCGCCAGCCCCAATTCGGCCACATGCACCAGTACCGGCAATGTGTTGAAAAGCTGGGCATCGCTGCCTTCACTGGTGGCGGTGGCGCAGCGCCAGGCCAGGTGCGCCAGCAGGGTGGTTTTGCCCACCCCTGGCTCTCCGGCGATGATAACGCGACGGCCGTTTTGCAGCAGTTGGGTCACGTTCATGGAGGGTGGCGTGGGCAGCCCCATGCCCCTGGCCCACTCCGGCCAGAGGTAGCTAAAGGCGGTCGCGCCGCGATCTTCGGGCCGGAGCGCGGGATCTTCCAGGGGGGCGACCAGGCGGGGGGCGACAAAGAGGGTGTTCAGCCCGGTTTCATGGACGAGCAGGTGATGGGTGTTGGCGTAAGCGGCCGTTTCGGCCAAATACCGCACCGAAACGCCAGAGCGGAGGTAGGCGATGCGTTCACGCCCCCAGCCAGTCAACCGGGCATAGCTCCGTCGCAGCCCGGGCAGCAGGCGAAACACGCCGTAGGTAAGCGCCACGCCCAACAGCAGGCCGAGGAAAAAGGAAAGGGTGTCAAACTGCCAGTTTTGGAATCGTTGCATCAGTCAGTGCCAGCTCTTTTGGTTGAATGAAGGGGATTATAACACGGCCGTAAACGCTTTTCTCAAAAAATTTACGGTCATTCAACGGCGCACCTGCCCACTCCCTGAAGTTCACAGCAAGTAAAAGACAAAAGAGCCTCCCCGTAGCTTCCATAAAGAAAACATAGCATTCAGCCAAAAAGATTGTCAAAAGTAAGGAACGTGAATAACATTAGATAATCACCTAACCAGCCTGTGTACTTGCGATCCGAAATCTTTCCGTAAGCGTAAATGTAATTTGCTCTAGATATGTTAATCCAGTCTCAATGTACGTAATTTCTAAAAGAGCAAAGTAGCGACGTAAGTTTAAGCGTGTGAAGCAGAAGAACAAAGAGCTGCCCCAAATTAACGATATTGCTGAAAACAGATAAATAGAAAGACGAGTTTTCCAGAAATCAACTCTGTGTACAAAGACGCAAGCATAGTAAACATTCACGGATCAACTCATGGAAGGTGCTGTTGGACCAAACACTGAACCGGGCAAACGTTCAACCCCGTCAAATACCTTTTCTGGGCATGGTATGCCTACGAAAAGTTACCTATGCACCCACCAATAAAGTTAGAAATCAGGATTTCGAAGGAGGTGATTATATAAAGCAAACATCCGTTTGAATTAAGTAAACTGCACAAGAATTGGCAAACAAGTAGCTGAATTGGGTGCGGTTTGCTCAAGTAATTGGGTAAATGACGGCCGATCTCATCCGAAAAGCTCTCTCCCAATTACAAAAATCGGAAGATAAACCGAATTAGCATTTAACCTTACAACGTATCATTCAAAACAGGAGAACAGATGTTTAAGAAAAACCCAAAAAAGAGTGTACTTTCATTGATGCTTCTGGCACTGCTGACACTCGTCCTTGTTCTTTCCTCAGCCTCCCTTGGCTTCGCTCAGGACGGGGGCCTCACTGCCACAGGCGACGTCACGGTTGACTCTACCTTCACTAACGACAAGACCGCTCCGGCGAACCGTGTTGAAGTTGGCCAGCTAGAAGAAGTCAACATTATTATCACCGTCGATGAATCCATCGACGCTGGTACCCTCAAAGATGCCCTTTCCGCCTACGGCCAGGTTACATATGAATACGACACCGTTTTCAACGGTTTGGCCGTTTCCCGGGTAAGCGGCGCTAGCCTGGATGCCATCACCAGCATCACTGGCGTTACCGGCATCTACCTGGATCAGGAATTTGAGCTGAACACCGACGTTGGTCCGCAGTGGATTGGCGCTCCGACCGTTTGGAACGCTCTCGGCGGCCAGGAAAACGCGGGTGAAGGCGTGATCGTTGGTATTTTGGACTCTGGTATCTGGCCAGAAAACCCCTCCTTCTCCGATCCAGACCCCAATGGCAATGCCTACGACGAACCGGCTCAGTCCTACACCTGTGATCTGGGCAGCGTGCAGGCCGACGGCGACGATTTGGGCATCAGCTTTGATTGTAACAACAAAATCATTGGCGCTTACCGCTTTATGGCTACCTTCGAAGCCAACCGCGCCTTCATGGCTGATGAGTTCCTGACCGCTCGCGACAATGATGGTCATGGTTCCCACACCGCCAGCACCGTTGCCGGTAACAGCAACGTAGATGTGAACGTTCTGGGTAACAACATGGGGCTCATCTCTGGTGTGGCTCCGCGCGCCCAAATCATTGCCTACAAGGTTTGTGGTTCCGTACCCACCACCTCCAGCTGCTACGGCAGTGACTCGGTTGCGGCCGTTGAGCAGGCCATTCTCGATGGCGTAGATGTTATCAACTTCTCCATCGGTGGCGGCAGCGACCCGTACAACGACATCGTTGAACAGGCCTTCTCTGTGGCTTACGACAATGGTGTGTTTGTATCCGCTTCTGCGGGCAACTCTGGCCCCGGTGCTGACACCGTGGCGCATCGCGGCCCCTGGACCATGACGGTTGGTGCCAGCACCCACGATCGTGTTTATGTAGCCAACGTTATGCTTGAAGCTGATGGCGAAACACTGACCCTCGACGGTGTGACCATCACTGGTGGCTTCGGCCCCGCGCCGGTTGTTATGGCGGCTGACTATGGCGACGCTCTCTGTTTGAATCCCTTTGCTCCTGGCACCTTCAATGGTGAAATCGTTGTTTGCGAACGTGGTATCAATGCTCGCGTTAGCAAGAGCTTCAACGCAGGTGAAGGTGGGGCTGGTGGTATGATCCTCTACAACCCTGCCCTGCAAACGTTGAACACCGACTCCCATTGGATCCCCAGCATCCACATTCAGAATGACGCGGGTGCTGCTCTGTTGGCCTTCATGGCGGCTCACGAAGATGTGATGGGTACGCTGAGTGGTGGTCTCAAAGCCACCGTTCAGGGTGACGTCATGGCCTCCTTTAGCTCCCGTGGTGGTGCCAACCAGACGTTGGGTATCAGCAAACCAGACGTAACCGCCCCTGGCGTGAACATTCTGGCTGCTTATTCCCCGTCCGTTGCGGAACCGATTGGTGTTCCCAGCATTCATGCTCTCCTGAGCGGTACCTCCATGTCCAGCCCGCACACTGCTGGCGCTGGCGCTCTGCTGAAAGCCCTGCATCCCGAATGGACGCCTGGCCAGATCAAATCTGCTTTGATGCTGACGGCTACGGTTGATGGTGTGGTGAAAGAAGACGGCGTTACGCCGGTTGATACCTTCGATGTTGGCTCTGGCCGCATTGATCTGAATGCTGCTGGCAATCCTGGCCTGAGCATCTCCGAATCTGTCGACAACTTCTACCTGCACGAAGCTGACCTGTGGAATTCCAACTATCCCAGCCTCTACTTCCCCGCCATGCCTGGCCAGATGACCGTACAGCGTACGCTGCACAGCGAACTGAGCTACGATGCCTGGTGGATGCTCTCGGTTGAAGCTGAAGATGGTTTGGTGGTTGATGTACCGGCCGTTGTAGCTCTCCGCGCGGGTCGCGACAAAACCATCAACATCCATGTCGATGCCAGCACGGTGCCGGTGGGTGAGGTTCGTACGGCCGTTGTCTACATGACCCACGGCGATCATGAGCTGCGCTTCCCGATCACGATCGTTCGCGACGTAGCCCCAGTGACCATCGAAAAGTCCTGTGACTCCGCTAGCCTGGCTCCGAAAGAAGCCACCGAATGCACGATCAACATCACCAACACCAGCTTTGATGACGCCAACTTCAACATGAGCGATCTGCTGCCGCGTGGTCTGTACCTGGTGAATGGCAGCGTGCAAAATGCTGATCAGCTGAGCGGCCGTCTGCTGAGCGCCAGCGGTACCCTGACCGGCGCTGCGCCGTCTATCGTAGACGCCGCTGTTGATCCGCTGGCTTCTCCGGCTGGTTACCTGGGCCTGGGCGGCTTTGGCGGCACCCTCGTCCTGACCAGCTCCGACGAAAGCATTTCCAACGTGACGGTTCCGGCTTTCGTTTACGCGGATGAGGTTTACAGCACGATTGGTGTTGTTTCCAACGGTTACATCGTTGTTGGTGGTGGCACGGGCGCTGATGTTAACTACCTCAACCAACCCATCCCCAGCGAAGATGTGCCAAACAACCTCCTGGCTCCGTTCTGGACCGACCTGAACCCGACCTTCGGTGGTCGCATCCTGGTGAACACGCTGACCGACGGCGTCAACTCCTGGATCGTGGTGGAATGGGAAGGCGTTTCCAACTACGGTGACGGCGAACTGAACACCTTCCAGGTCTGGATTGGCTACGGCGGCGCTGAAGACATCAGCTTCACCTACGGCCCGTCCATCTCCGATGGTGACGGCGGCTTCCTGACCGTTGGTGCCGAGAACAAATACGGCAACACCGGCGGCCAGATCTACTACGACGGTGATGGCGAAGCTCCGGCTCCGTCTTACCCGAATGGTGATTACGAAATTGATGTCTTCTCTACCCCAGGCGCTCCTGGCGAGACCTACACAGTGACCTACCAGATGTACGGCAAGCAGCCGATGGACTGGACCAACTGTGCCGAGCTGACCTCGGATACGTTTGAAGGCACGGCCGTTGCCTGCTTCAGCGGTGAAGTTTCTAACGGCGCCCAATAACAATCATTAAGGTCCTATGCGGCAGCTAGTCTGCCAGTAGGATAAAAAAAAGCGGGATGGTCGTAAACGGCCGTCCCGCTTTTTGTTTTTTCTAACGGCGATGGGTGCCGTTTCACAAAACAATGGGGCTTTGCTTCACCTTACAGTGCGCCGCCTCGATAATGCTCTCAATCTCCCGCACCGCGCGTTTCTGCCGCCCTTCAGCATTGATCACCCAATAATCGAACTCCTGAATCCGCTTCATTTCCTGGCGGGCCACGGCAATGCGCAAATTCAGCTCTTCGGTGGTTTCCGATTTGCGCTCGCGCAGGCGGCGCACCAGTTCCGCTTCCGTTTCTGTAGTCAGGAAGACGCAGATGACGTTGGGGATTAGCTTGCGAATGGTGGCCGCGCCCTGCACGTCTACGCGCATAATCACGTCCCGCCCACTCTGGAGCGCATCGCGGATTTGCTGCTTGGGGATGCCTTTGTAGTCGTTGTAGACAACGGCATATTCCAACAAATCATTGTTTTCGATCATTTCGGCAAATTGATCGTTGGTGTAGAAAAAGTAATCGACACCATGCACCTCACCCGCTCGGGGTGGCCGGGTGGTGGCGGTGACTACAAAGTAAAAACGATCGGGGTCTGTATCAATCAGTTTGCGGGCGATGGTGTCTTTGCCAACGCCGGAAGGACCAGAAATGACAATGAGTTTGGGATGATTTTCTTTTCGATACCAACTTTCTTCTACCACTTTAACCTCTTTTTATGATGGCTGTTGGGAGCCGTGTGGTGATTACGGCCGTTTGATAAGTCATGGGTTGCTACGTATAATGGCTTTAAGGCATTTTCGGAATTAAAAATAAGCCTTCAATTCGAAAATGCCTCAAGCGAATTCCGAAAAGCAGTTAATTTTTACCGGATTATTTCTCGGAATTCGCCTAACGGATTGATTTTTAACCAGAAGGAACTGCACGATGCCCGTTTACGATTATCGCTGCCAGGCGTGTGGCAAGTCGGCACGCCTGCAATTTTCATACAGTGAGTATGGCAAGGTTCAGCCCGTTTGTCCACACTGCGGCAGTCTGGAGATTAAGCGGCGCATTAGCCGGGTGGCCCTGGCCAAATCTGAAGACGCCCGGCTGGATTCCATGGTGGATGGCGACAGTCTGGCCGGTCTGGATGAAAACGATCCTCGCTCTTTGGGTAAGTTTATGCGCAAAATGGGGAATGAAATGGGCGAAGATTTGGGCGAGGAGTTTAACGAGGTGGTTAATCGATTGGAAAAGGGCGAATCGCCAGAAGCGATTGAACAGTCGATGCCCGACTTAGGCGGTGGTTCTGATTTTCTAGACGATTAACCAGACGCTGCCTGCACTTTTTCCAGGCGGCTCAGCAGCGCTGCTTGCAAATCTGCCTGAACGGCCGTTATCGGCCGATCCGCATCTAGCACCACCCAACGGGCCGGATTGGCCGCTGCCAGCTGGTGATACCCGTCACGCACGTGCTGGTGAAACTGCACCGTTTCCAGATCAAGTCGGTTCATCTCCAGGCCGCCGCCAGTGCGCCGCGCCAGCCCGTTCTCCACGTCGATGTCCAGCAAAAAGGTGATGTCTGGCTGCAAACCGCCCGTAGCAATATGCGTCACCTGGTGCAGGTGCTCCAGATTCAGGCCACGGCCGTATCCCTGGTAGGCAATCGTGCTGTCGGCAAACCGATCGCACAGCACCATGTGGCCAGCGTTGAGCGACGGCCGTATCACCTGCCCCACCAGCTGCGCCCGCGAGGCGCTGTACAGCAGCATTTCGGCCGTAGGCATCATGGCCGTGTTGGCCACGTTGTGCACACAGGTCCGAATTTCATCCCCGATGGGCGTGCCCCCCGGCTCCCGCGTAGTAACTACCGAAAAGCCGCGCGCTTGCAAAAAAGAGGCCAGCAGGGCAATCTGGCTGGATTTGCCGCTGCCCTCTGGCCCCTCAAACGTAATAAACAGGCTCATAGCTACTGGTCGGTGCGCGCTGCGCTGAAGATGCGCACGTACCGGTTGGGTTCCTTGCCGTAACTGTGGGAAACCAGGTTTGCCTGACGCGCCAGCTGGTGTTGATAGCGCCGGATGGCCGAGCCAACGGGGCGCAAATCTACCGACGCTTGCCCGGCGTTGATTAACTCAATCCCACGTTCTGCTTCGGCAATGGCCGATTCAAACGGGTCATTGGTGCTGGCGGCGTCCAGGTTTAGCACCTGGATGAGGAAGCTTTCCATCTGGTTGGTGGTGTTGGCCCGCAGCACGTACACCGGCGTCCGGCGCCGTTCGGCGTCGTTGATAAGCTGACGCCGCTTGCGATAGTAGCTTTTTAACGTCACCAGCACATCGGCTTCGGGCAGCGTGTCCACCAGGGTAACAAACACTTTGAGCCGCTTGGCGGCCTGGATGAGCCGGTTGCGCGCCACACCGTAGGCAAAGACATGCAGGGTATCCGGCTCTTCTTGGGCTGGTCCGACTGGTTCGGTGGGCAGCTCGATTCTGGGTTCGCTGGATTTGCCGCTGCCGTTGGGGCCAGCCGGGCCATTGGTGAAGATACGGCCGTTCCGATCTTCACGCTCCTTGCGCGGGCGGGTTTCACGCCGCCCCGTCACGGCCGCCGAAGTCACTACCGCGTTTTGCTGCTCCACCTGCACCTGGCCCTGCTCATCGCGGAAGCGGAGCTCTACCCGGAACGGCTGGCCGCGCAGCATGGAATCCACCGAAGCCGTGACGTCTGGATGGACCAGCAGCTTCTCCCGATCCTGAATTTCAATCAGCACGTCAAACGTGGGTGGGGCGCGCCGTTCCAGCACGGTCTTTTGCGTCCCCCGGCGGCGCGCTTCATCATCGGAAAGCGTGACGCTTTCGATGCCACCGACCAGATCAGACAACGTGGGGTTGAGCAGCAGGTTCTCCAGCGTGTTGCCATGGGCCGTACCGATGAGCTGCACGCCGCGTTCGTTGATAGTGCGGGCGGCCGCTGCTTCACGCTCCCGGCCAATCTCATCAATCACGATGACTTCAGGGTTGTGGTTTTCCACCGCTTCAATCATCGTTTCGTGCTGATGCGACGGCCGTGGCACCTGCATACGCCGCGCCCGGCCTACGGCAGGATGCGGAATATCACCGTCACCGCCAATTTCGTTGGAGGTATCGACGATAACCACACGCCGCTTTTCGGCCAGGATGCGGGCCATTTCGCGCAGCATGGTGGTTTTGCCCACGCCGGGGCGGCCCAGCAGCAAAATGCTGTGCCCTTCGGCAATGATGTCTTCCATGATGTCGATGGTACCGTACACGGCCCGGCCAACGCGACAAGTCAGCCCCACCACCTCCCCCTTCCGGTTGCGAATGCCGGAGATGCGGTGCAGGGTACGGGCAATGCCCGCGCGGTTATCGTCGTCAAAGTCGCCGATGCCGTTCACAACGGCGCCAATGTCGGTGGCGGTCACTTCTTCCTGGCGCAAAACCAGCTCACCATCGGTGTAGCGAGCAGTGGGCTGGCGGCCCAAATCCATCACCACTTCCAGCAGCTGGGTCTCACGACCAATTGATTCAATTTTTTCGGCAATATCTACCGGTAGTATGTGTAATAGTTTCTGTAAATCTGCTTTCGCTTGATCTGCTTGTGTATGGTTCATGTATCAATTAACTTTTTTCAAAAATCGGTTTAGGGGTCGAACGTTCAAACTCAGGTTTTTCTCGACCCGGCTTTTGGTACTGTCGGATGAGCGGCGCACTGGGGGTGATACCCTGCGCTTCCAGTGCCGCCGAGAGGTCGGCCAGCGGTCTGGTCACCTTCTGCACGATGTGCTTGACCATGACGGCCTGGCTGCCCCATAGGGTAAATCCAGAACGCTCCAGGGCGTATTGGACCCAACTTTGGTAGCGGCGCACGCAGCAGTAAATTGGTTTGGCCGCTACCGACGGATTTTGGCGGACAACGGCCGTAATAATCTGTTCAGCCTGGGCTTCGGCGCTAGGATGGATAAACAAACGCATCCAGGTGGCCAGTGGCCCCGCATGAATATGAACAAAGGCAGCTAACTCATTTTCTTCATGTAATACCCAACCTGTCCCATCGTGCAGCAGTGGCATGGGTTCCACCAGTTGAACCAGGCGCGGCACCGTGTTGGCATACAGCAGCTGAATGTCCCAATCGTCTTCCGCCTGGCGCGATCTTAAAACCGTGATCTCTTTTTCCGGTTTCACGACATCGCCGGGGTTCAGCAGCCACACATCCTGGCGGGTGTACACCACAAAACCGGCACGCCGCAGCACAGGCAGCTCGTCACTCACTTCATCAACTTCAGCCACCAGGCTGTGAATGCCCCGCTGCCCGGCTTCAATGACAGCTTGATCGAGCAGGGGCAGCCAGGCGTTTTCATTGACTTGATACGGCCGTTCCCCGTTACCATGACCATCTGCTCCAGAAGCCGTCCCGTTGGGCTCCGTGGCAATATGCCCGTCACTTGTCGAACTCAGGTACAAAATGTGGGCGTGCACACTTTCCTCTTCCAGGTACAGCTGAATGAAGCCAGCCAGCCCATTTTTGTCCGATTTCCACACGTACGTTGGAAAGTCGCCCCCAACCAGGCTAAACAGCGCCCCACGGGTTGGGTGCAAATTCTTGGTCAAGGCCGATTCCGTATGCAGGGAGACACCCAATTCGCTCAGGCGGTGAACAAGTGGCAAGTCGCGTAAATTAAACGGTCTTATCATTAGATATACAGTTTAGCAGTCGCTAAAAAGCCAGACAAGCATCCCTGGCAATACAGACAAAACGTTCATCAAATTCATAATCCGGCCACCCCTTGCCCTACCACTCCATCCACTCTGTTTGGTCTTTTTCAAGGAGTGTCACCAGCCTGAATTGGCCTAATTATATCGCAAAAAACTATCGTTACCCCATTTCAACTTTCCTTACCTTCCCGTCTAAACGTGTTATAATGAGCCGCACTTGTCATACCATATCCACACACTTGTGGAGAAAGGAGATTTATGTCATCTTTAATTCTCACAATACGCGAAAGTGTTCGGTATCGTGGGCGGAGCGGTCACTACAGCTGGATTGCCCATCGCTTGTCCGGCCTGGCCATCCTGAGCTTCCTCGTACTGCACGTCTGGGATACGGCAAACGCCCATTTTTACCCCGAACTGTACGCCTGGTCGATTGCGGTATTCAAGCATCCCGTCTTTGCCGTGGGGGAAATTGGCGTGATGGCGGCCGTTTTATACCACGCCTTCAACGGTATCCGCATCACTATTTTGGACTTCAAGCCAGAGTTGTGGAAGTACCAAAAACGCAGTGCCACCATGGTCTGGATATTGTTCGCCGTCATTTTCATTCCCATTGGCCTCTACATGCTGATTGAATTTATGGCGCGCTGTGGTGAACTAGGCGCTGCCTGCTGGCAATTCCCCCGACTCAGTGACTTCATAGGATAAGGGAGCGAGAGATAATGACAACTGCTACACCCACCATCACCCACCGCAAGGTGAAAGTTAAATTCAATTTTGAGCGGTATGCTTACCTCTTCATGCGCATGTCTGGCCTGGTCCTCCTGATTCTGGCAGTAGGCCACATGATGATTCAGCATGTCCTCAACAGCAGCGGCAACCTCACCCTGATTTTTGTTGCCGAGCAATGGAATTCCTGGGGCTGGAAGGCATATGACATTTTCCTGCTCCTGTTCGCCATTCCGCATGGCATTAACGGGCTGCGCAATGTGCTGGAAGATTACATCCACAACCCCGGCGCAATGAAAGTGATCAATATCGTTTTGGCAATTTTTGTTGTCGCCACCGTTATTTGGGCGGCAATCGGCATTTCGCTGTTTGACCCGGAAGCAGCTCGTCAGGCTGCACAAGGGCTGCCTAACTAATTTTTATGGTAATTAAGTCATTTGGTAATTTGGTAATTAAGCAAACATTTTCGACGGCAACCCAATTACTAAACTACCCAGTTACGCAATTACTCAACTACTCAACCAAAAGTGCAGGATATAAATGGCTAACGTAAAAATACACACATTCGACGCCGTTATTGTAGGTGCTGGCGGTGCCGGATTAATGGCAGCGCTGTATGCCAGCAAAAGGGCCAACGTTGCCGTCATTTCCAAGCTGTACCCCACCCGTTCCCACACTGGCGCGGCGCAAGGCGGCATCGGCGCGGCCCTGGGTAACATGGAAGAGGATCGCTGGGAATGGCACGCCTACGACACGGTCAAAGGGTCGGACTACTTGGCAGATCAGGACGCCGTTGACGTTTTATGTAAAGAAGCCGTGGACACGGTGATTGAACTGGAACACATGGGGCTGCCGTTTGACCGCTATCCCAACGGCACCATTTCCCAGCGCCGGTTTGGTGGCCACACCAACAATGAAACGGGCAAACCCGTACAGCGTGCCTGCCACGCCGCTGATCGCACGGGGCACATGATTTTGCAGACACTGTACCAGCAGTGCATTAAAAACAAGGTCAATTTCTTTGACGAATTTCACGTGGTGGACCTGATCCGCGTAGACAATACAGTGCGCGGCGTGGTAGCCGTGGAGATTAGCACGGGTGAATTCCACGTGTTCCACAGCAAAGCGGTGCATTTTGCCACCGGCGGCTGGGGCCGCTGCTGGGAAGTGACCTCCAATGCCCACTCCCTGACAGGTGACGGCGCGGCAATTTGCCTGCGGCGCGGCATTCCGCTGGAAGACATGGAGTTTTTCCAGTTTCACCCCACGGGCATTTTTCGCCTGGGCGTGCTGATTACGGAAGGGGTGCGCGGCGAAGGCGGGGTGCTCATCAACGGCAAGGGTGAGCGGTTTATGGAAAAATACGCACCCACTATTAAAGATTTGGCCAGCCGCGACGTGGTCAGCCGGGCAATTTACCTGGAGATCCAGGCCGGGCGCGGCATCAACGGGCAGAATTACGTGCATCTGGATATTCGCCCGGAAACGGTGAACCATTATTTTGAACAAGCGGGCGAAAAGCGGCGTATTGACCGAGAGTACATTGAGGCAAAGCTGCCGGACATTGCCGATTTTACGCGCACGTACCTGGGCGTAGACCCGGTGACCGAGCCGATGCCTATACAGCCCACAGCGCATTACGCTATGGGTGGTATTCCTACGGATGTCGACGGCCGTGTTTTGCGCGACGTTGATGGCAGCCTGATTGAGGGTCTCTACGCCGCCGGTGAATGTGCCTGCGTGTCGGTGCATGGGGCAAACCGTCTGGGCACCAATTCACTGGTGGATCTGGTGGTCTTTGGCCGCCGCTCGGGCAAACACATGGCCGAGTACTGCAACCAGGCCGACCTGCTGCCCTTGCCCGACGATCCGGCCGGGGAAGTGATGGCCGAGTTCGATCGTATCCGCAACGGCAGCGGTGGAGTGAAAGCGGCCGTTCTGCGTACCAGAATGCAGAAGTCGATGACGGCCAACGTGGGCGTGTTCCGCACCGAAGAGACGATGGTCACGGCCGTTACCGACCTGCACGAACTGCGCGAAAGCTACAGCCGCAACATCCAGATTGATGACAAAGGCAGCAGGTTTAATACCGACCTGCTGGAAGCGTGGGAGCTAGGCTGCTTGCTGGAGCTGGCGGAGGTAACGGCCGTATCCGCCCGATCCCGCCCCGAAAGCCGTGGTGGTCACGCCCGCGAGGATTTCCAAAAACGCAACGACCAGGAATGGCTTAAGCACACCTTCTACTTCCGTTTGGAAGATGGCAGCTACCGCCTGGATTACAAACCCGTCACCCTGGGCCGCTACGAACCCAAGGAGCGCGTCTACTAGAACGGTGAGCGGTGAACAGTGAACAGTTATCGGTGAACGGTGTACAGCGCACCGAATTCACCACCGATTACCGACCACCGATTACCGATTACCGACAACGAGGAGATTCTTATGCAAGTTCATATGCGTATTCGTCGCTTCAATCCGGAAAAGG
>CAUJGI010000467.1 GCA_963169155.1 Chloroflexota bacterium | reverse complement strand
CCGCACTGCCACGAAAAACCGCCCCCGGCACAATCGCATGACCCGCCTCATGGCACAGTCGGCAGGCACGCATTTCGGTTTGAAGTTGGGTGAGGGAATCCATGGAAGAAGGTAATTGGGTAATTGGTAATTGAGGTAATTACCAATTACCAATTACTCAATTACTTAAGTTCGTCCACCAACCGCTCAAATCGGTCCACATCCGCCCGCAGCACGTCCAGGCTCGCTTCCCAGAAGGCGGTGCTGCGGATGTCGATGCCAAAGCGGTTGGCCAGGTCGGCGGCGTTGCTCATGCCCGTCATCGCCAGCAGCTCGTCGTAGCCCGTTTTGAACGGCTCCGGATCGGCCTGATACTGCGCATACAATCCCAAACCAAACAGCAAGCCAAAGGTATAGGGGAAATTGTAATACGTGGCGCCGTAGTAGTGCGGCACGTAAGCCCAGCGGTACGGATGCAGCGAGCCATCTTCCAGCGCATCGCCCAGGGCCGCCAGCTGGGTTTCTTCGTCCAGGGCGCACAGCTCTTCTACCGACAGTTCACGCTCCTGCCGCTTTTCAAACAACTTCTGCTCAAACATGAAGTTGCTGCTGGCCCCCAACACCACCCGGGCGGCATACTCCAATACCCCGTCGATGATGATGAGCTGGTCCTGGGGCACGGCCGTTTTTAACGCCGCATTCTCCACAATCTTCTGGCAAAACGTGCTGGCCGTCTCCGCCAGCGTCATCGGCATCTCTTTCTGCAGCGGCGTGCGCTCCGCCAGGCACAAATTGTGGTAGGCGTGCCCCAGTTCATGCGCCAGCGTGCTCACCCCAGAGAAACCCGGCTCAAAATTGGCCAGGATGCGGCTCTCGTCGGCGCGCAGCCCCATGCAAAACGCCCCGCCCCGCTTGCCATCACGCGGCTCGGCATCAATCCAGTTCTCGGCAAAAGCGCGTTCCGCCAGGCGGCGCATTCTGGGCGAGTAGGTGCCAAACTGGGCCAGCACAAAGCTGGTGGCGTCCTGGTAGGCCCAGCTTTGTTCTCCCTGCCCCAGCGGCACCAGCCGATCATACCAGGCCAGCTTGGGCAGCCCCAGCGCCCTTGCCCGCGCCTTCAGGTAACGCTGAAAATCGGGGAAAGCGTTACGCGTGGCCGTCATCATCGCGTCGAGGGTGGCCTGGTCGATGGCGTTGGCAAAAAGCACCATCTCCAAGGGCGACTTCCAGCCGCGCCGCCGCACCAGGGTTAACGTTTCGCCTTTCAGGCTGTTCAGGCAAGCGGCAATAGGAACAGACGCGGCGGCCAGCGCATCCAAAACCGCCTGGTGCGCCTGGGCCCGCACCGCTCGATCCGGGTCAAAAGCCAGGTTTTGCGCCGCCGTCAGCGGCATCGCCTCCACCTGGCCGTCGCGTTCAATGTTGACCTTGATTTGCGAGGTGTAATCATTAAACAGCCGGTACCAGCTGCTGCTGCCCGTCAGCGACAGCTCCGCGGCCAAATCTTCTTGCTCAGGCGACATCAGGTGCAGCGCTTCCTGCCGCGCCCGGGACAGCATGTATTCGTGTGCCTGGGCCACGGCCGATTTTTCCAGCAGCAGCTCCACGTCCAGCGAGCCAATCCAGGCGGTCAGCCGGGTGTGCAGCAGGGCAAAGCGGGAGAGGTGCGGCATCAGTTCACTGAGCCGCGCCTGGGCCTCGTTGTTGCGCGAATCGGTGGTGAGAAAACCGTACAGGTACGCCTGCAGCGTCTGGCCCTGCTCATCAACGGCGTTGGTGCGCTTGATGATGGTGTCAAACAGGCTAACCAACTGGTCGTCAACGGGCACGGCCGTATCCAACCGGTTGATCCCATGCTCATCATAAAAAGTGACCAACCCGGCAATCGCGTCAATCACCGCCTGGAAACCGGAGGCAAATTCCGGCGAATCCAACCCGGGAAACACCGTGCTAAAATCCCAGTGGGGCAGCTCTGTTTTTACCTGGCTCATATTCATTCTCCTGTGAAAATGTAGGGCGATTTGGTAAATCGCCGCCCGATTTGGTAAATCGGGCTACAAATTCTCATCTGTGGTGGTGAGACCACTCATGAAGTCTCCCTTGAAAATAGGACACTGATTCACACAGATGAACGCTGATAAATATCTGAGTTTATCTGTGTCTCTTTCATTCGTGGTGGTGAATCCACTCATGAAGTTTCCCGTTTGTTTGATTTGGCATGCTTACAACGGCCGTGCGGCAAGTTTAGCAACGAATAGCAATGGGTCAAATTTTTATTAGATGATCATCTAAAGTGCAAGCCGGGCGGGGAAACGGCCGTATCGACCAATTGTCCTGCACCCACACCTTGCCTCCTTTGTTATAATGAATCTCATCGCCTGAAGCTAATAAGGTTTGAAGTGCCAAATGGCTACGCAAAAAAAGCCCAATGACCAGGAAGTTAAACCGCCAGATACCGGCAAAGTGCAGGAACACAACCTGGCCGCGCCTAAAAATACAGTCCTCATCATTGATGATGAACGGCAAGTGCGCGAAACCGTCAGGGATATTCTGGAACTGGAAGCGGTGCCTGTGTTCACGGCCGCCAACGGCAGAGAGGGAATTGCTGCATTTATCGCCAATCGGGACCAAATCGGGCTGATCATTCTAGATTTGTACATGCCGGGCCTGAGCGGCGTAGACACCTTTACGGCCCTCCGAGAGCTTGACCCCGCCGCCAAAATTATTCTCTCTTCCGGCTACTCTGAAGCGGAAAGCCTGGAAAAACTGGAAAATTCAAAACCCACCGGCTTTTTGCCCAAGCCGTACCGGCTGCAAACCATCCTGCACCTCGTCGCCGAACATCTCGCCTGAATTATTCGACGGCTGTATCCTCCAACCCCGCCAGATGCTGCCCCACGCTGCCCCCCTCGGCCATAATTTGCTGCTGATACTGCGACACCAGCTCACGCCGCAGCACCTTGCCAATGAAGCTGCGTGGGAACTCCTTCACAAAAATCACCAGCCGGGGCACCTGGCTGGGCGGCAGCCGCCGCTCACAAAACGAAATGATGGTTTTGGCAGGCAAACGCGTCTTTTCCTTCAGGCTGACAAAGGCCACCGGCTGGTTGGCAATGCCCACCACCACCACCTCGCGCACCTCGGGCAGCTCGTAAACCACCTCTTCCACATCGCGCGGAAAGGCCAGGCCGCTGTCTTCCCCCGTCCAGATGTCCTGCCGCCGACTGATAATCTGGAAGTAACCGTCCTCGGTCATGCGGGCCACATCGTTGGTGTGCAGCCAGCCATCTTTGTCCAGGACTTCCTGCGTGGCTGCTTCATCCTCCCAGTAACCGCGCATCACCTGCGGCCCGCGAATGATCAGCTCGCCGATTTGCCCGGCGGCCAACGGCCGTCCCGTCTTCAAATCCACAATGCGCGCCTCGGTGCTGGGCAGCGGCAGGCCAATCGAACCTACCTTGTGACGGCCGTTAATCGGATTGGCATGGGTCACCGGGCTGGCTTCACTCAGGCCGTAACCTTCCACCAACTTACCCTTGGTCAGCTTCTCAAACGTTTCTTTCACCTCAATCGGCAGCGGTGCCGCCCCGCTGATGCAGGCGCGAATCGACTCAATGCCAAATTTGCGCACGCCGGGGAAATTGTTAAGCGCCACGTACATCGCCGGAACGCCGGGAAAGAGCGTCGGCCGGTAGCGGCGGATAGTGTGCAGCACCTCTTCCGTGTCGAAGAGCGGCAGCAGAATCATGCTGGCCCCCAGGCTCACCGCCAGGTTCATCGCCGAGGTCATGCCGTAGACGTGGCTAAACGGCACCACGCACAACATCGCCTCCTGCCCGTCCCGCGTGTCGGTCAGCCAGAGGCGCACCTGCATCGTGTTGGCCACCAGGTTGTAATGGCTCAGCACCACCCCCTTCGGCTTGCCCGTGGTGCCGCTGGTGAACTGGATGACGGCCGTATCCTCCGCCCGTACTTCCATTTTAGGCGGCTGGGGTCGGAATTTGCGCAGCCAGCCGCGCCAGGCAAAGTCAGCTGCGCCGGGCAGGCTGGGCGGCCGATCGGCCGTGCGCTGCGCGGGCAGCAGCGCCGCCATCAGCCGCTTGGGCAGCGGCAGGTAATCGGTAAGGCTGGCAAAAATGACGTGGCGTACGCCGGATTGGGCTTTGACCTGAACGGCCGTTTCGCGAAAGCGCCCCAACGTCACCAGCACCTCCGCCCCCGAAGCATTGGCCTCGCGCACCACCTCCGCCGCCGGATCCAGCGGATTGGCCATCACCACAATGCCGCCAAGGCGCAGGGTGCCGTAGTAGGCAATCACCAGGTGCGGCACGTTAGGCAGCAGCAGCATCACCCGCGTCCCCTTCTTCACGCCCAACGACAGCAGCCCGTTGGCAAAACGGCCCGCCTGGGCGCTCAGCGAACGGTAGCTGAGCTTGTACCCCATAAAATGAATGGCGGGCCGGTTGGGAAAGCGTCGCCACGCCCGGTCCAACAGCCGGTTGAGCGGCAGGCGGGGAATGTCGATAGTGGGCGGTACGGCCGTTTCAAAACTCGCCAGCCACGGCCGTTCCGCCGACAAACCACCGCGCCCCCCTGTTTCGGCATCGCTGCGCCAGCGGGAGTAGGTAGCGGCGGCCGTTTCCCCGTCCAAAAAGCGCTCAATTGCCCGGTTCACCGCGTCACGCCGCTCCAGCATCACCATGTGTGCCGAAACGCCCACGTTGATCACTTCAGACCCTTCCGGCACCAGCTCCCCCACCCGTTCAAAGGCAGATTGGGGCAAAACCCGGTCTTTGTTGCCCAAAATCACCATCGTGGGCGGCTTCAGCTGCGGAAATTTGTCCCAGCCGCGCCAGTGGCGCAGGTTGTGCAGGTACATCTCCTGCAAGGCGTACAGCGACGCATCCATCACCCGGTTGGCCACGGGCTGCAGCAGCCGCAGCAGCGTCTCCGGCAGGCGGAACATCAATTGGTAGGCAGGCGAGATTTTGTATTCGCCCGCCCCGGCAATCAAAATGAGGTGGCTCACCCGCTCCGGGTAGCGCCAGGCCAGCTCGGTGGCCATCGCCACGCCGTAGGAATGCCCCAGCACCACAAACGGCCGATTCACATCGCAGCGCCGCAGCACAGCCATTATGTCCGCCAGAATGCGATCCATGTCGTAGCCATGCCCCGGCCGCGAGGAACGGCCGTGCCCACGCAAATCAATGGCAATAATCTCGTTGTGAATGGCAAACTGCTCAATCTGGTAGCGCCACTGGCGGGAACGGCCGCCAAAGCCGTGAATAAAGAGCATGGTGTGCAGCGGCCGTTCCGGGGCAATGCGAATGTAGCTAATCTGCACATCCGCCTCAACCTGGGCCTCTTCGCGGTATAGTTCCAGGTCAAGCTGCATGGGTCACGTCCACTTCCAGCATTTCGCCAGGCAAATTGTGGTGTAAGATGTGGGCCGCCTCGTCCAGGCTCAGCAGCCAGCGGGCCAGGGCGGCAATTGCCAGCTGCACCCCCGCCGTGGCCCGGGGAAAGCCCAACTCGTGCAGGCTGATAACATAGTTACCCGGCTCCCGCTGGCGAATCACCAGCCCCAATCGCTGCGACACGGGCTCTTCCTTGATGTACGTCTCCACAAACAGCGCCTCACCCTCGTGGGCGCGGAACAGCTCCATAAAACTGATATGGCGCGCCTGGTCGCTGGTGCGCCTACGGCCGTAGCGCGCCTGAATCGCGTCTAAATCCATGGGGGTGTGCAGCACAACGTGGGGCATGGGGAACTCCTTGGGGATGGGAAAATCGTTGGGGGCGGCCGTGTTGTTGCGCACCCATTTGTAGTAATGGCAGGTGCGCCCTTCGTCCAGGCCGATTTGCTCATATTTGGTACGCAGCCGCTCGGTGTCTTCCGTCACAAACGTAGTCGCCAGTCGGCTGTCGAAAAATGGCGTTGTTTCCAGCGCTTCGGTGATGGCCAGGGCATAATCGGCGTGGTCCGTGGCGATGTCCAGCAGGCCGCCGGGTTTCAACCGCGTGGCCAGCAGGTGCAAAAATTCCACATCGATCAGGCGGCGGTGCAGCTGCCTGGCCTTAGGCCACGGATCGGGAAAGTTGATGGTTATCTCGGCGATAGATTCTGGGGCGCACAACACCTGGAGCAAATACCGGGCATCACTTTGCAGCACCCGCACGTTGCTCAACCCGGCTGTTTGCACCTTACGCTGTGCCTTGTCCAACGCGGGCAAGGAAATTTCGACCCCCAGCGCGTTGGCCGACGGCCGTTTCTGGGCCAGGTCCACCAAAAAGTGACCCCCGCCAAAGCCAATTTCGATCAGCAGGGGCGCTTCACGGTTAAAAACGGCCGTCCAGTCGGCGGGCCAGGGTAGCAGGTGGTTGTGCAGCAAGGTGGATGACATGGATAAATTATATGAAGCCAGGCCCCACAAGCAAGAACCCCTGGCGCAATACCAAATTGTCACTATTATGACACTTAATTGACACCTTTCTCATTTCCGTCTATAATGCCCCCATAAACTCAGACCCTGGATTCTTCGGCCGAATTAATCCAACCAAACCCGTTTTTGGAGGAAATAAGCATGTTTACCCATCAATTGATCAAGCGATGGTCGCTTCTGGCGATCATCCCCCTGCTTGGCGTGGTGCTGCTGGCCGCCTGCCAGCCCGCTACTGAAACAATAGAAGTCACCCGCGTGGTGACTGAAGTTGTGACAGAAGCTGGTGAGCAGATCGAAGTAACGCGTGTTGTGACCGAAACCGTGGTGGTCACCCCCGAAGTTACCGAAGCGCCCGCTCAACCGAAGGACCTGATCGTCTGTATGGCCCAGGAGCCGGATACGCTGTACCCGTATGGCGGATCGATGCTGGCAGCATTAGCCGTTCAGGTAGCCATTTTTGAAACTGAAGTGACAACCTTCTCCTACGATTACCAACCGTTAGGCATTGAAAAACTGCCCAGCCTGGCTGATGGTGATGCCGTGGTGAGCCAGGTAGAGGTGAATGAAGGCGACCTGGTGCTGGATGCCACCGGCAATCCGGCAACCCTGGGAGCAGGCGTTTCGGTCATCAATTCGGACGGTGAAGTCGTCGAATTTGACGGCGCGCCCATCACCATGGACCAGATCAGCGTCGATTTCACCCTGAAACCGCGCGTCTGGTCAGACGGCACCCCGGTAACCGCCGCCGATTCCGTTTACAGCTTCGAAGTTAACCGCGATCCCGATACACCCGCCACCAAATTTGTGCCCGACCGCACTGCGTCTTATGAAGCCACTGGCGAGCTGGGGCTGAATTGGACCGGTATTCCTGGCTATCTGGACCCGACTTACTTCACCAACGTCTGGCCGCCGTTCCCGCAGCATATCTGGGGCCAGTTCTCCGCCAGCGAACTGCTGGAAGCCGAAGAAGTGGCCCGCCTGCCCGTCAGCGATGGCGCGTTCCACATTGTGGAATGGGTGGCCGGTGACAGCATTGTGCTGGAACCAAACCCGTTCTACTATCGCCAGGCTGAAGGGCTGCCCTACCTGGACAGCGTCACCTACAAATTCATCCCAGACACCAACCAGCTCCTCGCGCAGCTCCTCTCTGGTGCCTGCGACATTGGCACGCAGGACGGCCTGTCTGCCAGCGATGCCCCATTCCTCATTGAGGCGGAAAACAACGGCCTGCTCACCCCGTACTTCCAGACCGGCACCGTGTTTGAGCATATCGACTTTGGCATCAACTCCTACGGCGACTTCGGCGATGACCAGGGCCGACCGGACTGGTTTGAGGATGCCCGCGTGCGCCAGGCGATGACGATGTGTACTGATCGGCAAGGCATGGTGGACAACATTTTGTTCGGCCGTTCTGAAGTGATTCACAGCTACGTGCCCAGCGTGCACCCGCTCTACCCGGAAGACGGACTGACCGAGTGGCCGTTTGACGTGGAAGGGGCCAACGCTCTGCTGGATGAGGTCGGCTTCATCGACAGCGATGGTGACGGCATTCGTGAATACTACACTGACCGGGGCACTTCGTGGGAAGGCGAACCGTTTGTAATTGACCTGGGCACCACCACCGGCAACGATATGCGCCAGCAAATGACGCAGATCTTCAAAGCCAACATGCTGGAATGTGGCATCGACGTGACGCTTTACTACGTGCCCTCCAGCGAATGGTTTGCCGATGGTCCGGATGGCCCGCTGTTCGGCCGTCGTTATGATCTGGGTGAGTTTGCCTGGGTGAGCGCCGTGCAGCCCAGCTGCAACCTCTACCTGACCAGCCAGATCTCTGGCCCGGAGGAGGAAGGTTTTGGCGGTTGGGGCGCTTCAAACAACACGGGCTGGAGCAACGAAGCGTTTGACCTGGCGTGTAACACCGCTCTGTCATCGCTGCCCGGCACGCCTGAATATGAAGAAAGCCACAAGGAAGCCCAGCGCATCTTCTCTCAAGAAGTGCCCGTCATCCCGGCCTTCCTGCGCCTGATTGTGGCGGCGGCCCGGCCCAATGTGGTTGGCTTTGGCGTTGACCCGACCGGCGGCACGGAGATGCAAAACATCTACCAGTTCGATATGCAACAATAATTACTCGTTGGATGCGAAGATTGGACCAATCTTTGAGATTGGTCCAATCTAGATTCAATGTCAGGCGCAGTCGTGGAAATCCACGGCTGCGCCTTTTTTGTGTTTTGAGGGCGGTTGCGGCATTAGACAGGATGGGTCACAATTAGGTCACCACTATCCCGGTAACTGGCTGGCAATAAAGCCAACACCGACACAAAGAGAGGCGCAGCTTGCACAAGCGAAAAGTTCGGATCATTGGTGTTCCCATGGATTTGGGACAAAGTCGGCGCGGCGTGGACATGGGTCCCAGCGCGGCGCGTTATGCCGGGCTGCAAGGTCGGCTGGAGCGGCTGGGGCACACCGTTTTTGACGAAGGCAACGTTGCGGTGCCTAACCCAGAAGAAGATGTGGCCCAATCGGGGGCGCGGCGGTTGAAGACGGTGACGGCCGTTTGCCAGAACATCTACGACATTGCCCGCAAATGTGTGACGGCCGAGGAATTTGCCATCTTTTTGGGCGGTGACCACAGCATCAGCATCGGCTCAATTGCCGCCGCATCGCAGGACGAATCACTGGGGGTGATCTGGGTTGATGCTCACGGCGACTTTAACACGCCGCAAAGTTCGCCCAGCGGCAATATTCACGGGATGCCCGTGGCGGTGCTGGTAGGCGAAGGGCCGGAATCGCTGGTGAACGTGGGCACACCGGGAGCCAAGCTGAAGCCGCGCCAGATTGTGCAGATTGGCATTCGCGATCTGGACAATGAAGAGCGAGAACGGCTGGCCCGCAGCGGCATCAGCGTCTTTACCATGCGCCATTTGGATGAAATGGGCATGGCCAGCGTGGCCCGGCAGGCAATTGATCGGCTGCGCCACTTCTCGCGCATTCACGTGAGTTTGGACATGGACAGCCTGGACCCGGATGAAGCGCCTGGGGTAGGAACGGCCGTTCCCGGCGGCCTCAGCTACCGGGAAGCCCACCTGCTCATGGAAATCCTGGGCGACAGCGGCCGGGTGCAGTCGATGGACATTGTGGAAATCAACCCCATCCTGGACACGATGAACCGCACGGCCGAACTCGCCGTTGAACTGGCTGCGTCCTTGCTGGGCCAGCGAATTTTATGACAAATGAGATTGGCGATTAGCGATTGGCGAGCGAACGAGATCAAATCTCCAGTTTCCAATCTCCGCGAAGGATAATTTATGGCAGCCGTCACCCGTGGCCTAGAAGCTGAGGCCTATGATCGCCAGTACAAAGACAAAGAGCTTTTACGGCGCATTTTAAGCTACTTCCGCCCACACCGGCGCAAAGTAATCATTATTTCCCTCTGCATCTTCCTCATGGCGTTAGCCGGGGCGGCGCTGCCGTTGATTGTGTCCAACAGCGTGAACGTGATGACCCGCGGCACGGATGATCGGCTGGTACCGCTGCTCATCGGCGTGGTGTTTGTCACGGGCATTGGCAACTGGGGGCTGAACTGGGTGCGCCGCCAGCTCACCTCAGAAGTGATTGCCGATGTCATTCTGGCCATGCGCCAGGACACCTTTTCCGCGGCCGCCCGGCAGGATTTGTCGTTTTACGATGAGTTCAGTTCGGGCCGCATTGTCAGCCGGATCACCAGCGACACGCAGGAGTTTGGTGAGGTGATCGTGCTCAGCACCGATGTCATCAACCAGCTGGCGGTAGCGCTGATTTTAATTGTGACCCTGTTCGCCATCGACTGGCGTCTGACGCTGCTGGTGCTGGCGATGGCTCCATTTGTGATCGTGGCGGCCCTGACCTTCCGCAACCTGGCGCGAAAGGTCACGCAGCAAGGCTCGCGGGCGATGGGTGAGGTGAACAAAGCGATTCAAGAGTCGGTGACTGGGGTGCGGGTAGCCAAAAACTTTCGGCAAGAGCAGGCCATCTATGAAGAGTTTATGGACGTGAACAAACAAGCGTACGGTATCAACGTACGACGCGGGTTTGTGATTGCCAATATTTTCCCTACGCTAAATATTTTGTCGGGGATTGGTACGGCCGTTCTCATCTATTTTGGTGGACGCAGCGCCGTGGCGGGGGCGATTACCGTGGCGGCCTGGTATCTGTTTGTGGCCACGATTGATCGATTCTGGTTCCCGCTGACTAATCTGTCTGCCTTTTGGAGCCAGTTCCAGGCCGGGCTGTCAGCGTCGGAGCGGGTGTTTGCGCTGATGGATGCGGCAACGGCCGTACGCCAGACCGGCAGCATAAAGCCCCAAAATTTACGCGGCGACATCGTCTTTGACCATGTCTCTTTCCGCTACTCCGAGCAAGAGCAGGTGCTGGACGACTTTTCGCTGCATATCGCCCCGGGAGAAAGTGTTGCCCTGGTCGGGCACACCGGTGCAGGCAAGTCGAGCATCATCAAGCTCATTGCCCGTTATTACGAGTTCCAGGAAGGTGAAATTTGCATCGATGGGCAGGACATCCGCAGCTTTGACCTGACGGCCTTCCGGCGGCAGATTGGCATTGTGTCTCAGGCCCCGTTTTTATTTGACGGCACGGTGGCGGAGAATATTCGCTACGGCCGTCCCGAAGCCAGCGACGCTGAAATCGAAGCAATGGCCCGGCGCGTTGGCGAAGGGGAATGGCTGGAAACGCTGCCCAACGGCCTGGACAGCGAAGTGGGTGAGCGCGGCAGCCGCCTTTCGATGGGGCAGCGCCAGCTGGTGGCCCTGACGCGGGTGCTGGTGCAGTCACCGCGCATCTTTGTGCTGGATGAAGCCACTGCCAGCGTGGATCCCTTCACCGAATCGCAGATTCAGCAGGCGCTGAACCTGATCATGGCCAACAGCACGGCCATCATCATCGCCCACCGCCTCTCCACGGTGCGCGCCGCCGACCGCATCATCGTGCTGCAAAAAGGGCGCATCATCGAGGAAGGCAGCCACGACAGCCTGATGAAACAGGCCGGGCATTACGCCGAACTATACGACACGTACTTCCGCCACCAGTCGCCCAGATACAACGAAACGGTTTCTAGCTGGCGGAAGGAAGCGACGAGGGGCGGTAATCGGTAATTGGTGAACGGTAATCGGTAATGGGGAAACAACTCACGCTTTCACCCCTTCACCTTATCACCTTGGCAAGTATTTCTACTCTGGGGGGATGAGGAAATCGGCGGCAACCCAGCCTACCAAGCCGGTTTCGGTTTGCACCTGCTGCCAGAGCAAATTATCGGCCGTTTCCTGGGCGTCGAGCAAGTTAACCACGGTGCCATCGAGCAGCCATTCCAGCTGTTCACCGCTGGTGCCGGGGGCAGCGCGCAGCCACACACCAACGCCACTGCTGACCACGGCCGTATCTGCCGCTGGCTGTGGGGTGGTGGGGGGAACGGCCGTTGGCGCATCTGTTTCGCCGGGGTCCGTGGTGGCCAGCGGTGAAGGCTCCGCCGGGGCCGCTTCGACGGTGGAGGTGCTGACCGGCACGTCAGGCAAATCGGCTGGGGTAAGCGTCGGCAGTGCGGTAGGGCTGTCGGTAGATTCCAGCAAAGCTGGTTCGGTGGGAGAAATAAGCGGTTCGACCGGGCGCGGCGTCAGGCCAAACGCGCCCAAAAAGATGAGGGCCACCACAATCGCTGCCAGGGCGCGAATCAAATCGATCTGCACCGCCTGGCGCGCCTGCTGGCGACCCACGTTGTACGCAGCTTCGGTAGATTGTCCACGCCGGACAATCGCCCGCCCTCCGAAAAATAACGCTGCCAAAACGGCCAATGCGGCCACCCCGGCAAAGACAATGTTCAATACGGCCGTCACACTGCCTCCTTCCTGTACGTCGAGTTAATCCCTACTTTAACCAACACAGGACCGTTTGGCAAGATTGGATTATTCGGTCAGATGCAGTTTCACTTCCTGCCACAACGCTTCCAGGCTGTCCAAATCCATTTCTGCCAGGCTCAACTGGCGTGCCGAGGCCAGTTTTTCCAGCGCCTTAAAGCGACGGCTGAACTTGGCATTGGCTTCCCGCAGGGCGGATTCAGCGTCGATGTCCAGCCATTTGGCCAGGTTCACGACGACAAACAGCAAATCGCCCAGCTCTTCAGCTTGGTGTTGGGGGGAAACGGCCGTCTGCAATTCCCGCACCTCTTCATGCAGCTTCTCGTACACGCCGTCGATACTGGGCCAATCGAAGCCCACTTTGGTCACCCGGCTCTGCAATTTTTGCGAATACGCCAGGGCGGGCAGCGCCTGCGGAATATTATCTACCAGCGACTCCGACCGGTCGGCCTTTTCTTGCGCCTTGAGCATCTCCCAGTTGGCCACCACTTCAGCGCTGTTGCTCACCTGCCAGTCGCCCCACACGTGTGGATGGCGGTACTTCAGCTTGGCGTCGATGGCAGCAATCACCTCTGCCAGGCGAAACTCTTCCGCCTCGCTGGCCATCTGCGTTTGCATCACCAGATGGTAAAGTACATCCCCCAGCTCTTCGCGCAGGCCGTCCATGTCGTCTTCGTCCAGGGCCACCAACACTTCGCTGGCTTCTTCAAGGAAGCCGCTGCGCAGGCTTTGCGGCGTTTGTTCCTGGTCCCAGGGGCAGCCTTCCGGGCTGCGCAAGATGGCCACCGTTTCCGCCAGGGCATTGAGGGTCGATGGCGTGGACAGCGGCGGCACAAACAGGCTGGTAAGATGGCTCACCTGGTCGCTGCGGTCAATGGCGTACAGCGGCACATGCTCGATGTTCTGGTCATCATCCCCGGCCTGGTGAATGAGGGTAACGGGATGTTCGTCGGGGTAAACGGCCGTCAGCACCAGCTTCAACTCACTGGCCAGCATCCGGCTGTACACCTGCCCCAGCAGCAGCGGGAAATCCGGGTTGACGGGCGGGTAATGGTACTGGGCCACCTCGATGGCATCGAAGATTTGCACGCCGTCCATGCCGTCTTGATGAACGGCCGTTAAGCAAGGCTCCACAAAGCTCAAACCAGCCACCACTTCCACCGGCACACCAGCGGCCTCCGCCTGGGCTACCAGCCGCGTTACCGTCGATTCCCCTACAAACGGGTGCCCCGGCACGGCATAAATAACCGGCTCGCGCTGGGCCAGGTCCAGCAGTTGGGCCACAATCGTTTCATACACGCTCTCGAAGCTGTCGGCGGTGTCGTAGATGTGGTCAAAGCTGTGGCACACCACGCTGGCGGGCAAATCAGCCACGGCCGGATGGCGCTCGGTGCGCAAATACACCATCTCTGCCTGGCTCAACACTTCCCACGCGGCCCGGGTGAGGAAACGGCCGTTGCCCGGCCCCAAACCCACAATCGTAATTCCCATCTTTATACCCTCATAACCTATTTCCCCAAACACGCCAAGTCTCCGGGGAAATGTTCTCGTAAAGCAAAAAGACGAGAGCAAAGTCTCGCCTTTTTAATCAATCATTTGTCCGCCCAACAAAAACCAGACGACTTAACGCTTGGTATAAGTTGGCGCTTTACGGGCACGCTTGAGACCTGGCTTTTTGCGTTCCTTAATGCGCGCGTCGCGGGTCAGATGCCCGCCAGCACGCAAAGAACCGCGCAGGTTTTCATCGTACTCCACCAGGGCACGCGCCAAACCCAAACGCACGGCACTTGTCTGGCCGGTAATACCACCGCCATCAATGTGCACACTCACGTCCATCTTGCCCATGAAATTGGTGTCGGCCAGCGGACCAGTCAGGGCGAGGTAATCGCCAAAGCGCGGGAAGTACTCTTTTACATCTTTGCCATTGACGACAAAGTTACCCGTAGCATCGCCATCTGTATAGATGCGAACCCGAGCAGAGGCACGTTTACGGCGGCCAATTCCTTCGTAATACCGTCTTGTTTCTTCTGCCATCTTTCCTTACTCTCCTACAGTTCCAGCGGAACAGGCTGCTGTGCCTGGTGCGGATGCTCTTCACCCGCATAAACTTTCAGCTTCTTAAACACTTTGCGGCCCAGCTTGTTTTTGGGCAGCATTCCACGAACGGCCGCTTCAATTGGCCGGGTTGGGAATTGTTCCAGCTGATCGCGCAGGCTGATTTCGCTCAGGCCACCGGGATAACCCGAGTGCCGGTAATACATTTTTTGATCCATGCGACGACCCGTTACATGAATTTTGTCTGCGTTGATCACAATCACATAGTCGCCACAGTCAACCGAAGGGGAAAATCCAGGTTTGTGTTTGCCGCGCAAAATGGTGGCAACCCGAGTCGCCAAACGACCCAAAGTTTGACCCTGGGCATCCACAACCACCCATTGGCGTTCCACCTCGGCCGGTTTTGTGATGTACGTTTTCATGCCGCTTTCTCCTAAACGTAAACCTTTGGTCTAAACGCTCTCCAAAAACTTAGTGGTTTCCGTAGACCAGTTCAGGTTCTCATATGTTATTGAAACGAGATGAAGACCTTGTGGCGGGGCAACGGTGCCGCATGCATCGCGGCTTTGGGTTTTGAATGCGCTCACAAACTCTTCAATAGTCCAGGTTCCTTCACCTACCAGCTTCAAGCTGCCCACAATGCTGCGCACCATGCGGTACAAAAAAGCATTGGCCTCAATCCGGAAGGTTAACATTTCGTCCGAGCGCGTCCAATCTGCTTGGTATAGTTCTCGCACAAAGTTGTTGCCCTGTGGCGGTTGGCCAAAGGTCGCAAAGTTATGAGACCCCACCAGCTGCTGCGCGGCCAGATTCATGCTTTGTTCGTCCAGCTTTTGGTGTACATGCCAGCTAAAGCGGCGCTTTAGCGGCTGCCGTACCAGGCCATCATGAATGTGATATTCATAGGCCCGGCGCTGCGCATCGTACCGTGGATGAAAGGCGGAGGGTACCTGTTTCAGTTGTAAAATTGCAATATCTTCAGGCAGATTGGCGTTGAGCGCTCTTTGTAAAACCTCGCTGCCGTGCTGCCACTCTAAAGAAAAAGTAATGACCTGCCCAACTGCATGAACACCACTGTCTGTTCGTCCTGAGCCGAGCAACGTAACGGGTTGACGGGCTAGCTGGCTCAGAACATCTTCAATCGTGCTCTGTATGGTCACCTGGCTTTCAATTTGTCGCTGAAAGCCATGGTACTCTGTGCCATCGTAGGCAAGCAGAGCCGCAAAATGGGGCAAGCATTACTCCTTGTCGACCAACATGAGCAGCGCCATGTCGGCATTGTCCCCAGACCGTTTGCCAATTTTGACCATACGGGTGTAACCACCGGGACGATCAGCAAAGCGTGGCGCAATGTCCTCAAAGAGCTTCTTGACGACATCAACGTCTTCTACATCGCCATCTTCGTCAACTGCCTGGCGGATGCGCGCAATGCGAGCCGCCACCAGACGGCGGGCGTGAATGGTATTGGCGGGGTCTTTTTCCCCTTTAACCAGGCCACGCTTGGCCAGGGTGATGATTTTTTCAGCTGCCGGGCGAAGCATTCTCGCCTTGGCTTCTGTAGTCAAAACTTGTTCGTGGGTGATGAGTTCTGCAATCAGGTTTTTGCGCAAGGCATTGCGATGTGCAGTATCTCGACCCAGTCTACGACCGCTTACTCTGTGTCGCATGATGTATACCTCATTTGTGGGGGAACGGCCGTTACCTAGATAGCGGCCGTTTCACCTTCTTCATCTCTCAAAAAACCTTTGGCGCGCAGTTGATCCTTCAATTCATCGAGGGATTTTTCACCAAAGTTGCGAATGGCCAGCATGGTTTCTTCACCACGCTCCAGCATGTCGAGCATTTCACCAACCTTGGTAATGCCGGTGCGCTTCAACGAGTTGAACACACGCACGCTCAGATCAAGCTGCTCAATCGGCGTATCATAGATTTCATTCGGGATCGCGCCTTCTTCCTCTTCTTCCACCTCAATGGGCATGAAGGTTTCTTCGCTCACACCGGCAATCGGACGCAAATATTGCATCATGATTTGTGCCGACTGAGCAAGCGATTCTTCTGGCTTGATGGTGCCATCGGTCCAGATTTGCATCACCACGCGATCGTAATCAGCCGCCTGCCCCACACGCGTTTTTTCTACTTCGTAGCCAACGCGGCGAATTGGGCTAAAGATGGCATCAACCGGCAGCTCACCAATGGGCAAGCGACCCCGCTCCTCCGCTGGGGAGTAGCCACGTCCGGTTTCGGCCGTCATTTCAATTTCCAGGAAAGCGTCATCGGAATCGACGGTGAACAGGTACAGTTCCGGGTTGATGATTTCCACTTCTGGCGGCGTCTGAATATCGGCGGCAGTGACGGTGCCCGCACCGTGAACTTCCAGGCGCAGCCGGGCGGTATCGGTACCATGTAATTTCAGGCGCAGTTGTTTAATGTGCAAGATCAACTGCATCATGTCTTCGCGCACATGTTCAATGGCCGAAAATTCATGCGGCACATCGGTCACGCGAATCGATGTAATGGCAGCCCCCGGCAATGATGCAAGCAAGACGCGGCGCAGAGCGTTGCCCAAGGTGGTGCCATACCCTCTTTCCATAGGCCCGAGGATAAAACGGCCGTATTCACGCGACATCGCGGTACTTTCAATTTTGGGCAGTATAAGGTTACTAATAGCCAACGTACATACCTCCCTATGCTAGGCTCAGGACGGTTAAAATTACCGCCGGGAGTAATATTCAACAACAAGCTGCTCATTAATGGTGACATCAATGTCATCACGAGCAGGTAAATTCACGACTTTCGCGGAAATATTGCGCACGTCCAGGTTCAGCCAACGTGGGACTTGCCGATCATCCAAATCTTCGCGCAGCGTCTTAAAATAAGTTTTTCGCATACTTTCCGGGCGAATCGACACCACATCTCCAGCAGAAACCAGAGCAGATGGCACGCCTGTTTTACGGCCGTTAATCGTCACGTGGCCATGCTGCACCAGCTGCCGGGCCTGAGCGCGAGAATCCGCCCAACCCAGCCGATAGACGACGTTATCGAGCCGTGTTTCCAGGATGACCAACAGGTTTGTACCCGTCAGACCAACCCGCTGTGTAGCGCGACGGAAATAACGATTAAACTGACGCTCCAGCACACCATAAATACGACGCGCCTTTTGCTTTTCACGCAGCTGGAGCAAATAGTCTGAAGCACGTCCCCGACGGAACTGATTGTCACGACCATGTTCCCCGGGGGGATATGACCGACGCTCAAATGAGCATTTGGGCGTCAAACAACGCGACCCTTTCAGAAACAGCTTTTCGCCTTCGCGGCGACAAAGCTTACATACCGGACCAATATACCTTGCCAACTTAACCTCCGTATTCAAGCTCAAATGAGAGGTTTACAGGTGTGGCACACCCCTTCATCCCTCTCAAAAAAAAAGATATCAATAACTTTGGAAAACAACACTGCGCTTTCGAGTCGCAGCGGTAAAAACAAATTAGACGCGACGCTTTTTCTTGGGGCGGCACCCATTGTGGGGTACCGGTGTAATATCGCGAATGCTTTTCACCCGAATCCCAGAAGCCTGCAAAGAACGAATTGCCTGCTCGCGACCTGGGCCAGGACCTTTTACGATCACATCAAGTTCCTGCATCCCGCTTTCTTGGGCAATGCGCGCGGCCGTTTGGGCGGCCAATCGAGCTGCATACGGCGTGCTCTTACGCGAACCCTTGAAGCCGGAGTTACCGGCGCTGGACCAGGAAACCGTGTTGCCACCCATATCGGTGATGGTGACAATGGTATTATTGAAAGTTGCAAAGATGTGCGCCTGCCCTTGAGGCACCATCCGCTTCACTTTTTTGCGTGTCTGTGACTGTCTTCTACGTCCCATTCCGTCTCCTAAAACCTTAACTTTGCGGTGGGGCGGCTGTTGCCAGGCAACGGCCGTATCCCCCCAACAAATCAACTAAAATTATTTGCCCTTACGACGACCACGTCCGGCCACCGTCTTCTTGGGGCCTTTCCGTGAGCGCGCATTGGTTTTGGTCCGCTGACCATGCACCGGCAAATGACGACGATGACGCAAACCGCGGTAACAGCCAATTTCCGTCAAACGCTTGATGTTCATTGCCACTTCACGCCGCAAATCACCTTCTACAACATATTCGCTGTCGATGACCTGACGCAGCTGCGTAACCTCAGCCTCCGACAAATCCTGCACGCGAGTATTGGGATCGACACCCGCCTTTTCCAGAATTGTCTGGCTGCTAGTTTTACCAATGCCATAAATATAAGTGAGGCTAATTTCTACCCGCTTGTTACGGGGAATATCCACACCAGCAATACGTGCCATAATTCCTCCAAAAATCCTTACGAGACAACTCTGCGCCTGGTTTAAACCAGACCCAGCTCATAGTTAGCCCTGACGTTGCTTATGGTTTGGGTCCACGCAGATGACGCGGACAACACCTTTGCGCTTGATAATCTTGCACTTTGGGCAACGACGTTTAACAGACGCTGTTACTTTCATCTTCTAGCTCCTACAACAGTCTCACACTATCAGACTGTTCCTCAATTCATTTCTGGTAACAAATGTTTGCGAATGAGTAGTTTTGGGTTGTGTCCAAAGCAATCTACTATTTTGCCATTGATTCGTTATTCTGTCCAGAAACTGCTTAGTTTAACATCTCTTGCCGAATGACGGCCGTCAGCTCAGCACTTACCTCATCAATGGATTGCTCGCCATTTATTTTGACCAGCAACCCACGATTCTCGTAATAATCCAGCAGTGGTGCCGTCTCAGACTCATACACCTGCATCCGGGTGCGAATGGTTTCTTCGTTATCGTCAGCACGACCCTCAATCTCAGCCCGCTTAGCCAGCCGCTTTACCAGAACATCCTGAGCCACGTGAATATAAGGGACCACGGCGATTTTGGCGTCGAACTCCTTCAAAAGCTCGTCAAGCGCCTCGGCCTGAGCCAGTGTACGGGGAAATCCGTCCAGGATTGCCCCCGATTCACAGTCAGACTGTGACAACCGGTCACGCACCATCGCAATGGTCACCTCGTTAGGCACCAGCTCACCTTTATCCATGTAGGTGCGAGCCAGCTTGCCAAGTTCGGTCTGATTTTTTAAGTTTGCTCGGAACAAATCGCCTGTTGCTACCTGTGGCAGCCCCAGCGAGGATTCCAGGCGTTTGGCCTGAGTTCCCTTACCGGCTCCGGGAGCGCCCATAAAGACAACAAAGGTTTTCATTAGAAGAAGCCCTCGTACTGACGCATGAGCAGCTGCGATTCCAGCTGTCGCATCGTGTCAATGACGACACCAACCACAATGATCAACCCCGAGCCGCTAATGACCAGCGTGCTTTGCTCAATGCCCGGAATATTCAAAATCACGCCCAACAGCTGCATGATACCGGGCAAAACGGCGATAACACCCAGGAAAACGGCACCTGCAAGGGTGATGCGACGCACTACTTTGGTAATGTAATCCTCGGTCCGTTTACCCGGACGAATACCCGGGATGAACCCACCCTGCCGCTGCAACGTCTGCGGAATGTTTTGCTGGCGCACCATCACGTCCGTGTAGAAGAAGGTGAAACCAACGACCAGGATGAAGAAGAACAGCCAGTAAAGCGTAAAGCCAATCGGCGCTACGGATGGATCCGCATTGCCAAAACGGCTAACGGCCGTCGCCACGGTGTCCACAAAACCGCCATTGCCACTGATGAACAAACCGGCCAACACAGATGGGAAAATCAAAATCGAGTTGGCAAAGATGATCGGGATCATCCCTGCGGTATTGACCTTCAGTGGCACGTAGCTGCTTTGGCCCTGGTACACCTTACGACCGCGTACACGACGGCCGTATTGCACTGGTATTCGTCTCTGTCCTTCTTGCACAATCACAATGACAAAAATGGTCAGTACCGTAATGAGCAAGAAGGCAACAATGGTAAAGATTCGGGCCGTCACGTCGTCAAGAGAAAACAAACCGGCAATACCCGGTAAAATTTGGGCCACAATACCGCCAAAGATGATCAGGGAAATGCCTTGCCCAATACCATCTTCGGTAATCAGTTCGCCCATCCAGATGGCAAACATCGTGCCACCCATCATAGCCAATAAGGTTGTAAACGTCGGCAGCAGCTGCTCAGGCGAAAAGCCGAAGTTCGGCATAATTTGGGCCAGACCATCAGCGCCACCAGCGCCCAGGCTAAAGCCAACCAGTCGAATTTGACCAATGGCCTGGAGCAAGGACAACGGCACGGTCAAAAAGTAAGTGATGCGGTTTTTCCGATTCCGGCCAGACTCACCTTCAGAGTCCATTTCCTGCAGCTGCGGGATAATGGGAGTGAGCAACTGGATAATAATCGACGCCGTGATGTACGGGTATACCCCCATAGCCATAACGGAGAAGTTACGAACAGCACCACCAGACAGCAAATCCAGAAAATTAACAACCTGATTTGTGGTGCTGCTGCTGGTGAACGCCAACCAGGCACTCAGGTCAACCCCCGGAACCGGGATATTGGCCACCAGGCGATAAATGACCAGGATCATCACCGTAAACAAAATTCGGCGGCGCAGGTCTGGCAGTGAAAAGGCAGCTCTCATTGATTCGATCATGTTTTTCCTCCAAGAAATGTGTCATCAGACGGTTGTAAACCTTCTACAACACTTTAAGATAGGGGGAGCACCTCGATCGTACCGCCAGCTGCCTCGATCTTCTCTTTTGCTGAAGCAGAAAAACGATGAGCCTTAACGTTGAGGGCCACAGTCAAATCGCCGTCGCCCAAGACTACCACTGGATCAGTTGGTTTTTTGATGAGACCAACGGCGGACATCACTTCTGGTGTGATTTCAACGCCATCAAACTCGAACTCGGCCAGGCTCTTGAGGTTTACGGGCTTATAGTAAACTTTGTGAATGTTGGTAAAACCGCGCTTGTAGGGCAGCCGACGTGCCAGAGGCAGCTGACCACCTTCAAAGTAAATACCTTTGCCGCCACCGCTGCGAGCGCCCTGTCCTTTGGTACCACGTCCAGCAGTTTTACCCTGCCCGGCGGAGATACCACGACCCACTCGCTTGCGCTGTTTTTTCGAGCCTTCATTTGGGCGCAGATCGTGCAATTTCATGTTATTTAACCTCTTCCACGGTCACTAAGTGACTGACTTTATGAACCATCCCGCGGATAGCGGGCGTATCTTCATGCTCAAGCGTCTGGTTCAACTTTCTGAACCCCAGAGCACGAATGGTTCCTTTCTGATCTTTCTTGTAACCAATCGAACTTTTAGAATATGTGATGCGTAACTTAGCCATTGGAACGACTCCAAAACGGGGTAACATCAGCCACGTTCTTACCGCGGTTCGAAGCTACCTCTTGAACGCTCTTCAAGTTACTCAGCCCGTTCATAGTGGCCTGCAGCACATTTAGCGCGTTCGCGCTGCCCAGGGATTTGGACAAGATGTCGCGATACCCGGCGGCTTCCACCACGGCGCGCACCCCACCACCAGCGATAACGCCGGTACCAGGGGAGGCTGGCTTGAGCAATACACGGGCCGCGCCATGCACACCAATGATTTCATGCGGAACGGTGCTGCCAACGATCGGCACTTTGGTCATCGTTTTGCGGGCCGCCTCCAGCGCTTTGCGAATGGCATCGGGCACTGAGCGTGCCTTACCAACGCCTACGCTGACGCGACCTTTGTTATCACCAACCACAACGGTCACCCGAAACGCAAACCGCCGACCACCTTTGACCACCTTGGCAACACGGGTGATATCGATGATACGTTCGTCATATTCTTGTTCAAAATTTTGTCGTCTTTGACCCATTTCCATCTCCCGGTGCCGCGTCAGTTAAGCGCCGGCGCGGCACACTTCCAGGCACCAATGCCGCCTGGATCTGTCTTGTCTTAGAAATCGAGACCACCTTCACGAGCACCGTCGGCCAGGGCCTTGATACGGCCGTGATACAAATAGCCACCCCGGTCAAACAGAACGGTTGTCACCCCAGCCGCCTTGGCCCGCTCAGCTATTGCTTTGCCCACCAATGCGGCCTGCTCTTTCTTGGTTTTCCCGGCAACGTCAACCCGCAACGCCTTATCAACAGTGGAAGCAGAAACGAGTGTCTTGCCCGCCACATCATCAATGACCTGCGCGTAAATGTGATCCAGGCTACGGAATACGTTCAAACGCGGCCGTTCGGCACTGCCCGATATTTTGGTACGAATTCGCTGATGGCGTCGTTTGCGTGCAACTTTTGATTTAATAGCCATTGTTCACTACCTCTTAAACCTTACCGGCCTTACCGGCTTTACGCCGCACGTATTCACCCCGGTAGCGAATGCCTTTGCCCTTATAGGGTTCCGGGGGACGCTGCTTGCGAATATTGGCTGCAACTTCACCCACCACTTGTTTGTCGATACCGGAAACAATGATGGTTTTGTTACGATTTTCCACCGCAAAGGAGATATCCTGGGGCGGCACAAAGCGGACCGGGTGGGAATAACCTACGTTCAGCACCAGCGTTTGTCCGTCCATCTCAGCGCGGTAGCCCACACCTTCGATCTCCAAAACTTTAGAAAAACCATTGCTCACCCCAACAACCATGTTGTTCACGAGTGCGCGGGTCAGACCATGCAAAGAACGATGAATACGGGAGTCAGACGGCCGTTTGACCGACAACACCCCTTCTTCCTGCTCTAAATGCATGTCTGGATGAATTACCTGGGTCAGTTGACCCTTTGGGCCCTTTACGTTCACAGACCCTTTCTTCATTTCAATCTGTACCCCATTTGGAATAGTAATGGGGGCTTTACCAATGCGAGACATGTTAAGTCCTCCAGTTACCAGACCTTACAGAGCACTTCGCCGCCAACTCCCAGGCGACGGGCCTGTTGCCCAGTCATAACTCCCTGGGAAGTAGTGACGATGGAAATGCCCATGCCGCTCAACACCCAAGGGATCTCACCCTTACCAACATATACACGACGGCCCGGACGGCTCACCCGCTCCAGCCCGGTAATCACCGAGCGACGGTTGCGCCGGTCGCCGACATACTTCAAGGTTACCTGCAACACCGATTGCGGCGTTTCCGGCAAGACCTTGTACTCTTCAATATAACCTTCTTTTTGTAACACTTCAGCAATCGCAACCTTTACAGTGGAGTGCGGCATAGAAACCGTCTTATGCTCCCGCATCTGGGCATTGCGAATGCGTGTCAACATATCAGCTATCGGATCACTCATTGACATGATGCACCACCTTTACCAGCTAGACTTGACCACGCCAGGGATGTTGCCTTGCAACGCCTGCTCACGGAAACAAATGCGGCATAACCCAAAGCGGCGAATGTAACCGCGCGGACGTCCACACAATTTACAACGATTACGAACCCGAACTTTATATTTACGGTTCGATTCCCGGGCAATCATTGATTTCTTTGCCATACTAATTCTCCCAGAAGGGCATACCCAACATAGATAATAAACGCCGCCCTTCTTCATCTTTCTGGGCAGTGGTTACAATGCTAACTTCCATACCACGGATTTTGTCAATCCGATCGTATTCAATTTCCGGAAAAATCAACTGTTCGCGCAGGCCTAAAGTGTAGTTGCCACGGCCGTCAAACGAATCCGGGGAAATACCCTGGAAGTCACGGGTACGGGGCAGCGCCACATGAATGAGACGGGTCAGAAAAGACCACATCCGCTCGCCGCGTAGGGTAACTTTTAGCCCAATCACGCGACCTTCGCGCAGCTTGAAGCCTGCAATTGAATTTTTCGCCTTGGTCAACACCGGTTTTTGGCCCGTGATGGCGGTAATATCATTTACCGCAAACTCGATGGCTTTGGCATTGTCCAAAGCCTCCCCCAAACCAACGTTAATCACAATCTTGGTAATTCGCGGTACCTGCATCACACTATGAAAGTTCAATTCTTTCATCAATGCCGGCACCACTTCGCTTTTGTACTGCTCTTTAAGTGGTGTAAACACAGTTTACCTCCGAGTTGAGTGGCAGGTACGCATACGCATTGCACGTATTTAGGGCTACCTGGCTCACCGATGGTATATAAAATAACTCAACTAATCTGGTTGCCGCTTTTCTTCGAAAAACGAACGCGGTTCCCATTTTCATCACGGCGAATGCCAATTCGGGTGGGTTCGCCAGTTTCCGGGCAGATCAGCATTACATTTGAGACACTGATGGGGGCTTCAAACTCAATGATGCCACCCTGTGCCTGGCTGCGGCCGCCGGTTGGCCGGGGGCGCTGATGCTTTTTCACCAAATTGACGCCAGAGACCACAATGCGGTTTTCCTTGAGCAAAACACGCTGTACGGTACCGCGAGCGCCTTTGTCATTGCCGGAAATTACCTGTACTTCATCTCCAACTTTAATTTTCATGGCTTCCTCTCTATAACACCTCTGGCGCCAGCGACATGATGCGGCTGTACCCAGCAGGGCGCAGTTCACGAGCCACGGGGCCAAAAATGCGCGTCCCAATGGGATTCTTGCTAGCAGGGTCGATAATAACGGCCGCATTGTCATCAAAGCGAATGTAGCTGCCATCTTCACGTTTGTACTCTTTCTTGGTACGCACGATTACAGCTTTAACTACGGACCCCTTCTTGACGGAAGAGTTGGGTACGGCTTTTTTTACTGATGCAGTAACCATATCACCAACACTGCCATAGCGGCGGATAGACCCACCCATCACCTGGATGACCAGCAGTTCACGAGCACCAGAATTATCGGCGACATTCAAACGGCTTTCTTTTTGAATCATGATGCGGTCCTCTTATTTTGCTCGCTCCAGAATGGAGACAACAGCCCACCGCTTATGGCGGCTGATTGGCTTTGATTCGATAATTTCGACCTGATCACCGAGGTGGCATTCATTTGATTCATCATGCGCTTTGTACTTGGTGACCAGGCGCATAACTTTGCCATAAATTGGGTGGCGTTTGGTTGTAGTGACAGCGACAATAACGGTTTTGTCCATTTTGTCACTGGTCACAACGCCTTTTAATCGTTTACGCTGCTCTCTCATGGTTTACCTACCCTGCAACCTCAGCGGACACAACGCGCTGGGATTGGCTTTGCTTCTTGGCCTGGCGGCGACCGTGCGGCCGTTTCTTGTTAAGATTCACAAGAGCGGTGCCCAGCTCTTTGCCACCTTTTTCCTTAAACGTAACCTGCCAACCACTTTCTTCGTAGCTGAAACGCGCCGAAGCTTCCCATTCTTTGCCCGCGAGGGCTTGGGCAAGGGCAGGGCTGGCAACGGCCGTTTCTATGGCCAGTTGCCGCATGTTCAAAACGGTCTCTAGCTGTCCAATCTCACGTCGTACAGCCTTCAGCCGCGTATAATCTTCCAGCCGGGATGAAGCTACCTGGAACCGCAGGTTAAACATCTCCTCGCGGCGGTTTTCCAACATTTCTTCCAGCTTGGCGTCACTCATTCCACGTAATTCAACAATATTTGCCATTACAGCGAATCCTCCCGAGATATGATCTGCGTCTTAATAGGCAGCTTGTAGCTGGCCAAACGCAGCGCCTCACGTGCCACATCATCCGGCACGCCAGCAATCTCAAACAGAATGCGGCCTGGTTTAACCACAGCCACGTAATGGTCCACAGACCCTTTGCCCTTACCCATACGGGTTTCGGCCGGTTTAGCCGTTACGGGCTTGTCTGGGAATATGCGAATCCAATATTTACCGCGCCGCTTGTTGTGGCGTACAACCACACGACGAATCGCTTCAATCTGCCGACTGGTAATCCATCCCGGCTCCAAAGCCTGGATACCATACTCACCATTCTGCAAATCGGAACCGCCCTTCGCCATGCCACGCATACGTCCACGGAATTGCTTACGGTATTTTGCTCGTTTTGGCATTAACATAGCTCAAACTCCGTCAAAAACTCAGGAAAGCGCGCTGGCTCTCCAGAATTTATGGTTACTCACTAATATAGACGTCCGTGGCTTCAAATTCGGTCTTCTGCGGCAGGATTTCACCTTTGTAGACCCACACCTTCACGCCAATCTGGCCAAAGGTTGTCAGGGCCTCGGTAAAACCATATTGCAGGTCAGCCCGAATTGTGTTGCGCGGCACACGGCCGTCCCAAAGCTTTTCTTTACGGGCCATTTCAGAACCACCCAAACGGCCGCTTACCTCGATGCGAACACCTTCCGCACCCTGGCGCATCGCCTGCTGAATGGCACGCTTCATCGCCCGGCTGTGCGAAATGCGGCGCTGCAGTTGCCCCGCAATATTCTCAGCAATCAGCTGCGCATCGGTGTCTGGCTGAGAAATTTCTTCAACCTCAACCTTCACCGCCTTGTCAGTCAAATCACGCAGCTTACCGCGCAGTTCCTTAACAGAACCGCCCTTACGGCCAATCACAATACCCGGACGAGCCGTATGAATGGTTACCTGAACCTGATTGGGAAAGCGCTCGATCTCCAGCAAAGAAATACCAGCCGAAGGCATTTCCTTCATGATGAGTTTGCGGATGGCAAAATCCTCATGCAAGCGTTCTTCGTACTGCTTCCCTTCAGCAAACCAACGCGTGTTCCAATCACGAATTGTTTTTAAACGGAATCCAACAGGATGTACTTTGCGTCCCAAGACTAATCCTCCATTCCATCACTAGCGCGCCCTCCGGCGCTTGTGCTAATGACCGGTTTCACTTAATCGCCGTACTCAACTACATCCCGTTCAGCCAACACGACTGTTACATGGGATGACCGCTTAATAATGGGCCGAAAACGGCCGCGTCCAGCAAAACGACCACCATAAGGTGCCTTGCGATGGCGAGGGCCATCGTCGGCAAAAATCTGGCTCACGTAAAGCTCATCAGCTTCCAGACCAAAGTTCTGCTCGGCATTGGCCACAGCCGACGCAATCAATTTATAGACTGGTCCAGCTGCCCGCTGGGGCATAAAACGCAGCGTATCCAAAGCTTCCCGCGCATTTTTGCCCCGTACTGTATCCACCACCAGCCGCACCTTTTGTGGCGTGATCTGTAGGTAACGTAATTTCGCCTTAATCTCAAATGCTTCAGCCATGATTAACGACGCCCCTTCTTCTCAGCTTTGCTGACATGACCACGGAACGTCCGTGTGGGCGCAAATTCACCCAGCTTATGCCCCACCATATTCTCCGTAATATAAATCGGAATATGGCGACGGCCGTCATAGACAGCAACCGTATGTCCTACCATCTGCGGGAACACAGTGCTAGAACGTGACCAGGTACGAATTACCTCACGCTTTTTCGCCGCGTTCAGCACTTCAACCTTCTTCAACAGTTTCGGATTAATGTAAGGACCTTTCTTTAACGAACGAGACATTTCCTAATCTACCTCCTACCGACGCTTCTTGCTGCGACGACGGAATATAAACTTATCCGTAGCCTTATTACGACGAGTCCGCCGGCCTTGTGCCGGTTGACCCCACGGCGTTTTCGGCGCAGCCATACCAATCGGCGAACGGCCTTCACCACCACCATGCGGATGATCATTGGGGTTCATTGCCGAACCGCGCACGCCCGGACGAATACCGAGGTGACGTTTGCGTCCCGCCTTGCCTAGCTTCACGTTCCCATGCTCTACATTACCAACCTGGCCAATCGTCGCCAGGCATTCTTGAGGCACATACCGCTCTTCACCCGAAGGTAAGCGCAGCGTCACGAAGCGAGGATGATCCTTTGCCAGCAACTGAGCCGAGGTGCCCGCAGAACGAACCATCTGCGCCCCACGGCCAACCTGAAGCTCAATGTTATGCACCTGCGTACCCAACGGAATATCCTGCAGGGGTAACGCATTACCCGGACGGATCTCCGAACCCGGACCGCTCATAATCGAATCGCCAACGCGCAAACCCAGCGGCGCAATGATGTACCGCTTCTCGCCGTCTGCATACACCAGCAGCGCAATTCGCGCTGAACGGTTAGGATCATATTCAATTGAACTTACACGAGCTGGAATTCCAAACTTGTCGCGCCGCTTGAAATCAATCTCACGAAAACGACGCTTGTGACCACCACCGCGATGACGGATGGTGATCTTCCCTCGAAAGTTACGGCCGCCTTGCTTTCGCATACCTTTGGTTAAGCTGCGCTCCGGGGTAACCCGAGTCACTTCTTCAAAGGTTTGCCCACTCATGTCACGGCGACCCGGCGACGTGGGCTTAAAAACTTTAATTGGCATAGTTCCTCCAGAGACGGGCTACAGGCATTTTACCCTTCAGGAACAAAACCCCGACGGACAAATGCCCTCATCCCTGCTCACATACTTCTAAACGCTAAACGCCCTCAAACAAGTCGATACTGTCACCAGGCGACAACGTCACAATCGCTTTTTTCCAACCGACCTTACGCGTGGTAACACGCCGATAACGACGCGCCCGCTTGGCTGGCATATTCGCTACGCGAATCTTTTCTACAGAAACTTCGGGCCAGGCCAATTCAATAGCCTGCTTGATCTGCATCTTATTCGCCCGCGAGTTCACCACAAACGTGTATTGATTATTCAAATCCACGTTGTAGCTGCTTTTTTCTGTCACCACCGGGCGACGAATCACTTCACGCCAATGCAGCTGCATGATTATGCCTCCTCCCCAGATTCATCAACGTCTTCAAAATCATCTTCGATGCCCAAGAAGTTGGTAATGACATCCAGCGCCGCCAACGGTATCACAATTTTGTCATAACCTAACAGGTCGCGAATGTTCAGGTAACTGGCCTGCAGCGCTTTCACGTCCGCCAGGTTACGGGTTGATTTCTCAACGTTCTCATTGCGTCCAGGCAAAAGCACCAGGGCACTTCCATTGGCAACCAGAGTCTGCACAAACTGCTTCATGTCGCTTGTTTTCGGCGCATCCAGCGTCAGATCATCTACCAGCACAATGGCTTCGTTACCGGCTTTCACGCTCAAAGCAGAGCGCAGGGCCGCTCGACGCATCTTTCGGGGCATCTGTTTGGTATATTTACGCGGCAGCGGCCCATGGGCCACACCACCACCCACAAAGATAGGCGCCTTTTTGCTACCATGCCGGGCATTGCCGGTACCTTTTTGGCGGTAAGCTTTTGCTCCGGTCCGGTTAACTTCTGAACGCCCTTTGGCTTTATGTGTACCCTGGCGCGCATTGGCCAACTGCCGTAACAACGCCTGGTGCATCAGATCACGATTAATTTTTGCTTCAAAAATGCTAGCTGGAAGGTCTACGCTGTTAACTTCCTTGCCAGCCATGTTGAAAACTGAAACTTTCATCACAACGCCTCCGCTAGCCTTTTGCTGCTTTTCGAATTACGACGAGCGCGCCTTTTGCCCCGGGCACCGGCCCTTTGACGGCAATCAGGTTACGCTCGGCGTCAACACGAATCACTTCCAGGTTCTGGGCGGTAAACTGATCGTTGCCCATGCGGCCGGGCATACGTTTGCCCTTAAACACGTGGCCGGTACCAGAAGTACCCCCAATGGAACCTGGCGCGCGCCACCGATCAGACTGACCATGGGTCTTCGAACCACCCCCAAAGCCATACCGTTTGACCGCACCGGCAAAACCTTTACCTTTGGTTTTCCCGCTTACATCGACGCGTTCGCCAATTTCAAATTGCTCTACGGTTAAAGTCTGTCCCACGGTGTGTTCGGCCGCATCTTTGGTGCGGAACTCACGCAGGTAGCGCAAGGCTGGAATATTTTGAGCTTTTTTACGGCCCTTCCCTTTTTTGAGGAGACCCAGATGGCCCTGTCGGCCTTTGCTCAACCGTTTTTCAGCAATTTCGCTAAAACCGATTTGTACGGCCGTATAGCCATCCGCCTTCTCAGTTTTAACCTGTGTTACGTAGCAGGGTCCGGCTTGAATGATCGTGACCGGTGCAACTTCACCGCTTGCGTCAAAAACCTGGGCCATACCCACTTTAGTGCCTAGTAATCCTTTCACATTAACCTCCCAGGACTGTCAGCCACCAGGCAGGGACTGCATCATCCTTCGTTTAGAGATTTACTACTTAAATAGAAATCTCAATGTCAACCCCGGCGGGCAGGTTCAGCCGCATCAGGGTGTCAATCGTTTTTGAGTCTGGATTGATCACATCAATCAACCGCTTGTGCGTCCGAATCTCAAAATGCTCGTGCGAATCTTTGTCAATGAATGTACTGCGGCGCACGGTAAACCGCTCGATACGTGTGGGCAACGGCACTGGCCCCACAACACGGGCACCGGTACGTTCGGCCGTTCCCACGATACGACGGGCAGACTGGTCCAGTACACGGTGATCATAAGCCTTCAAACGGATTCGAATTCTTTGCTTAGCCATACTTTCCTCGAAAGTAGAGGCGTTGGATTCAAAGAATCACAACGCCTCTGTGACAATCCTAGACCAGGATCTTGGTAATAACGCCAGAGCCAACGGTGAGGCCACCTTCACGAATAGCGAAACGGCCGCCTTCTTCCAACGCTACCGGCTTGCTCAACTTCACCCGCAGGTTCACGTTGTCGCCCGGCATCACCATCTCCACC
>CAUJGI010000466.1 GCA_963169155.1 Chloroflexota bacterium | reverse complement strand
TTCCCGCAGCTGGCGATGCGCCTGTACAGTGAGCAGCGAATGGCCGCCCAGGTCGAAGAAGTTGTCGTTAAGACCCACCTGCGGCACGTTGAGCAGCCCTTGCCAGATTTCGGCAATCTTTTGTTCCAAATCGTTGGTGGGCGCGACGTAAGCTGTTTGCGATTCAACCAGCACCTTGTCCGGCGCAGGCAGCGCCTGGCGGTCGGTCTTTTTGTTGGGCGTCAGCGGAAAGCTGGTCATGGGCACGTAGGTGGCGGGCACCATGAACTCAGGCAGGTCAGCACGGAGCGCTTCTTTGAGCGCGGTGGCATCCAGCTTGTACCCCGGCTGGAGGATGACGTAAGCCACCAGCCGCTTGTCACCAGGCGTATCCTCACGGGCGGTGACCACCGCCTCACGCACCGCTTCCTGGGCGTTGAGCAGCGCTTCAATCTCGCCTAACTCAATGCGGTAACCGCGCAGCTTCACCTGGAAATCGGCCCGGCCGAGGAAGTCGATGGTGCCATCGGGGCGGTAGCGGGCCAGATCGCCGGTGCGGTAAACGGTATTCGGTGAACCGCTATTGGTACCGTTTACCGACAACCGATTACCGATTACCGATAACGGTACAAACCGTTCTGCGGTGAGTTCTGGGCGGTTGTGGTAGCCGCGCACGACGCCATCGCCGCCAATGTAAAGATCGCCCGCGACGCCGACGGGAACGGGCTGCATGTGAGCATCCAAAATGTAGATTTGGGTGTTGGCGATGGGGGTGCCGATGGGAACGGCCGTTTCCCCTCCCGTCAACTCATAAGTCGTTGACCAGATGGTGGTTTCCGTCGGACCGTACATGTTGATGACCCGGCCCGGCACAACCTGCTTGAGCTGCTGCGCCAGGGCTGCGGCCAGCGCTTCGCCACCGACCATCACCGTGGGCACGGTGCCCAGGGCGGCCACGTTGCGCTCGTCTATGAGCAGCATACTGGCCATGCTTGGCGTGCATTGGAAGTGGGTGACTTTGTGCCGTTCAATCTGGGCGGCAATGGAGAAATCGGCGCTGGCCAGCTTGGGTTCAGCCAGGTTTTTCAGCTCGTTGAGGCGGTCCAGATGGGCCAACACCACCGACGACGGCACGCCAAAGTCAATCAGGCAGGCGATGTCGTCCACGTCGATCTCTTTGAGGCGGTTGACCATGTGCAGAGCGGAGCGCGGCGTGCCAAAGAGGCCGCTGGTTTCGAAGTAACGCTCGAAGGCAAAGTTGAGCAGCGCGTCCACGTCTTCGGGGGTCAGCTCTTCTTCATCAAACAGTTCAAATGGGCTTCTGCCGGTTGCTTCGGCCTTTTCCTTGAAGGTGGGAAAGTGCCAGGCGGCAGCGCGCACCAGGTTCATGGCGCTGCTGAGGTACTGCTTCATCGGGCCACGCACGATTTCGCGCACCTCGTCTACATCGTCGCCGATGAAGGTGTGCAGCATGAGGGAAACGATGCCCTTGCCGGGATGGCCCGCCTGCTCATATGCCTCGCGGTAGACCCTGATTTTATCGGTCAGTTCGTCCACGCTTTGCCCCAGCAGGTGGGTGAGAATGTTGTAGCCATTAGCCCCGGCTTCGCGGAATGTTTCCGGGTTGCCCGCAGCGGTGACCCAGATGGGCAGCTCTTTCTGCACGGGATGGGGCAGCGTTCTCACTTCCACATCCTTGCCCAGATCGTTTTTCATGGTGATGGAACCCCCACGCCACAGCTCTTTGACCACTTCGATGTCGCGGAACATGATCTCTTTGCGCTCGGCGTAGCTGCCGGGGCGCAGGACAAAGTCGTTGGGCTGCCAACCGGCGGCGATGGAGAGGCCAACACGGCCGTTTGAGATGTTATCCACCACCGACCACTCCTCAGCCACGCGGATGGGGCTGTGCAGGGGCAGCACGCAGCTGCCGGAGCGAATCTGCACGTTTTCGGTGATGGCGGCGATGGCCGCACCAGTGACGGACGGGTTGGGGTAGAGGCCGCCAAAGGCGTGGAAGTGGCGTTCGGGCGTCCAGACGGCCGAAAAACCGTGTTTGTCGCCAAATTTGGAACCTTCCAGCAGCAGGTGGTATTTGTTGGTCACACCCTCTTCGCTCTCGTCGCTAGAGAAGTAGAAGAGGCTGAAGTCGACGTGTTTGTCATTTTTAGGCGGTTCGGGAACGGCCGTTACATCATCCCGCGTCTTGTCATCAAAAATCACCACTTTAAAGCCCCGCGCCAGCGTCCAGAACAGCTCCAGCACCGAAATATCAAAGGAGGTGCTGGTGACGGCCAGCCAGGTGCCAGGCGGATCATGCGGGATACGTTCATCCATGCCGACAAAAAAGTTGACGACATTGCCATGCTGCACCATCACGCCCTTGGGCTTGCCGGTGGAGCCGGAGGTGTAGATGACGTAAGCCAGATTGTGCGCTGCCACGCCACTAAAGACATTTTCGCCGCTCTGGTCGGCAATTTGTTCCCAATCGGCATCAACACGCACCACCTGCGCCTGGTGCGGCGGCAAGCTGGCGACGAGATGTTTTTGGGTGAGCAGCACCGGGGTGGCGGTATCCTCCACCATGAAGGCCAGGCGGTCTTTAGGATAAGTCGGGTCGAGCGGCAAATACGCCCCACCCGCTTTGTGGATGCCCACCAGGGCGACCATCATCTCCACGGAGCGGTCCATGAAGACACCCACAATTGTTTCTGGCCCCACACCCAGGCGGCGCAGATAGCGGGCCATCTGGTTGGCGCGGTGGTTGAGCTGGCGGTAGGTCAGCTGCTGGTCTTCGTACACCACGGCAACGGCGTGCGGCCGTTCCTCGGCCTGGGCTTCGATGAGCTGGTGCAGGGTAACAGCCGTATCGTACGCCACAACCGTATCGTTCCAATCAACA
>CAUJGI010000465.1 GCA_963169155.1 Chloroflexota bacterium | reverse complement strand
CGGGCGACGTCTCGAATGAGAAGGTACGGGGCATACTCCACGTTGATGAGAAAATCAGCCGGATCGCGCACCTGGTATTGCACGATGAGTTCAATGTCAATGACATTGGTGTCGCCGGACAGCACTTGCAGCTTGGATGGCGGCTCCGGGTGCTCGTGCCCTGCTTCCGGCTCCAGAATGCCCACGCTTTCGCGTCGCACATCATTGACGTTGATGATGTCCACTTGATCCACGGGCCAGGGCAGGCGGTAATGAAGGCCGGGTTCGGCGCGGGGGACTACCACGGCCCCAAAACGGCGTACGACACCGGCCTCGCCTGGGTCTACCACATAGATGCCGGTCAGCAGGTAGGCAAGGATGAACAAGCCGGCAAGACCCCAGAGCAAACGGCGCGGCTGCAAATGACCAAACGCGTTTTTCAGGTCGTCCAGAGGCGATTCGCCGTCGCCAATGAGAATACGGATGAAGTGGCGGAGCGCCCGGCTGGAGCGCCCGGCAAGCACGCGCCAGTTGATGGACGGCCGTCTCCCTTCCGTTGTTTCCTCTTCCGGTTCGGGCGGGGTGGGGGAAGGAGGTAGTTCTGTCATGGCTGCTCCTCCTGGGTTGTGGCGGGGGGCGGGGAGGGGCTGCTGCCGTTGGCCGGGTTGAGATAACGCAATAATTCTGAATCAGAGGGCAGAATCAGGGTTGTGTTCTCGTCAATAAAGGTTTGATACGATTCTAACGTGCGTAAGAACTGGTAAAACTCTAGGTCCTGGCCAAAAGCCTCTGCATAGATGGCAATCGCTTCCGCATCTGCCTCGCCGCGAATATTGGCCGCTTCCTGGTTGGCATCGGCCAGAATCTGCGCTTTTTCCGCATCCGCTGCGGCCCGGATACCGGCCGCCTGTTCTGTGCCTTCAGAGCGAAACTGGCGAGCGATGGCTTCGCGTTCGGCTCGCATCCGCTGGAAGACGCTGGTCAGGTTAGCCTGGGGAAAGGTCAACTGTTTCAAACGTACGTCGCTGACGGCAAAGCCGAAATCGTTTGTACGGTTTGCCGCCCCTTCACTAACGGCCGTTAACATATTCGGCAGCCCCATCTGTTCCGCCTCCACCGTAACCAGTTGGGCTAACTCTATCTGGCCTAAGGCAGCGCCCAACTCCGAAGCAACAATGTCGGCCAGCCGGGTTTCGGCACCGATGGGGTCCCGCACCGTCTTCAGAAACGCCAGCGGGTCGGTGACCTGCCAGGTGGCATAAGCCTCAACCACAATATTCTTTTTGTCGGCCGTCAGGAACTCCGTTTGGGGCAAATTGTAAACCTGAAGCTGCTTATTGATGCGCACCACACTTTGCAGCGGATCGGGCAGCTTGATATACAGGCCCGGTTCCGTAATTACACGCACCGGTTCACCAAACTGCGTCACAATGGCCGCTTCGGTGGCATCAACCTGAAAGAAAATTAGCGTTGCGGCCAGAAAACCGGCGATAATAAGCGCAATGATAACGTTGCGGATAAGTTTCATAGCATATTCTCCATCTTCCCTGTTTTTTAAACTTGCCTACGGCGCGGGCGGGAATGTCTGCACCCCGCTGTTGCCCGGTATCCAGAGGTCGGTGGTGTCTAGCTGCACCGACTGGTCAATCAGGAATTTGCGCGTGCCGGGCAAGACGTTTTCCACCGCTTCCAGATAAAGGCGCAGCCGGGTAGCCTCTGGGGCATCGGCATAAGCCCCCTGCCGGTTGGTGAACAGCGCAGCGTCGGCCAATGCTAACCCTGTCTTTTCGGCATAATAGGCGTTCGCTTCTTGGATGGCCCTGGCGGCATCGCCGCGCGCCAGCGGGATCACTTCGTTTTGGTAAGCCAGGGCCTCGTTGATAAAGGTGTTACGGTCTTCGCGGGCGCTGGCCACGTCGCGGAAGGCATCGGCTACTTCCGGCGGCGGACTGCTTTCCAGCAACTGCACGCTGACCACACGCAGCCCGGCGTTGTAGTTATCCAGCGTATTCTGGGCCAGTTCGGCCGCTCGCCGTTCAATGATGGCCTTGTCAACGGTCAGGAGCGCGTCCACGTTTTCTTGGGCTACCACCTGGCGCATGGCGGCTTCGCCTGCCTGGGCGACCATGGTTTCCGGATCGGCCGTATTCAACAGAAAGGCGGCAGCGTCGGTGACGTTGTAATGCAGGCTCAAGCGTACTAAAATCAGGTTTTCGTCGCCGGTGAGCATGAGGCTGGCCGGGTTGTCGGTACGGCGCACGTTGTCCACAGCCACGATGTCTACCTGGTCAATAGGCCAGGGCAGGCGATAATGCAGGCCAGGGCCAACGTTGTTGGCAATAACACGGCCGTAACGCCGCACAACGGCCGCTTCGCCTGGCTCTACCCGGTAGAAACCGGAGAGTAAAACGGCGGCCAGTAAAATAACGGCCATAACCGGCACAATACGCCGCCAGCGTCTCTGCCCGGTTGGCAGATGGACGTGTCCATGTTCCTCATCAATCTCAAGCGCCCGGTGGGTTCGCAGCGCCGTGATGGCTGCCGAAGTGATCTCGTAGCCAGCCAGAAATATGAAAATGACAACAATGACCGCTGCAACGCGATCCAGATTGGGTAGGCCGAGAGCTGCCCCTGCGAGACCAACCACCACCACAATGGCGGCGTAAATGTCCATCTGAGAATGGTAGCCGCTGGCGATAAGCGCCGGCGATTCTGTTTGGCGGCCAACAAAGAGCTTGTAACGCGCAATAAAATAGGCAAAGGCTACGGTAATGAGAGAGGCAAACGTGATGGGAACCAGGTTTCTTAGCTCTGGCGCGTCGCCTAACAATACTTCGCGGATGATGTCCAAACCCACATAGAAGATGGCCAGGCCCACAATGAGCGCAATCCAATTTTCGATTCTGTTGGCGCGTTCCTGCGTTTTTCGGCGAGCGGCATCCCAGCGGCCAATAAGCAAACCCACCAGAACCAGAACACCCATCAGGACATCGGTGAAGGAATGGATGGCGCTAGCCCGCAGGGACAGACTGCCGGAGGAATTGGCCAGCCAGAATTTGAAGCCGATTAACAGCAAATTGATGATGATGGTGACGAAGATAGTCCGTTCTTTCCGATCCATAGATCCCTTCCGCTAACTATCCGGCTTCTGCTCCCTGCAATGCATGGCATAGGCCAGAGGATAAGGCCGACTCGCCAGACGAACCGGCAGCGGCGGAATATATCTTCCTCGAATAAGAAAAATCCAAACAAAATCTTGCAGTTTAGTGAGAAAAGGGAAATCAGGCGGGAAGTTGAGGAAAGCTGAGCGTGATGTGCGTTCCCTGGCCAGGCGTGCTGTCTATCTGTATATCACCATAATGCTCTTGTACGATCCAGCGGACGATGCCCAGGCCAAGCCCCACGCCGGGACTTTGCGCCTGGTTTGAGGCGCGAAAAAAGGGATGGTAGATATGGTCCTGGGTTTCTGTGGGGATGCCGGGGCCATTATCCTGGATGCTAACCCAGACACGGCCGTTTTCCGGCCACAGAGCCATCACCACCCCATCCGGCGCGACCTGTTTGCAAGCATTGTCTATCAAATTGGTAAAGACCTGGCGCAGCCGGTCGGCATCGCCCAATACTTGGGCTGCTTCACACCGTTTCAGTTGCAGAGTATGGTCACTCGCCATCAGTAGCATCGCTTCATAGGCATCAAGAAAGACATCGTCTACAGCTACTGGACAAAGCTGCAAGTGCCAGCCAGCCTCGGCCTGGGCTGACAACAGCAGATCATCCAGTAATCGGGCGGTATGTTTGCCCGTACGCCGGATAGCCGTCAGTGCCTCCTGCTGGCGGTCACCATCGGTTTCGTATCGCGCCAATAAATCTATGTTGCCCAGAATAGAGGCCAGCGGTGTGCGTAGTTCATGGGCAGTCTCAGCCAGAAAACGGCGTTGGTTTTCAAAAAGTGTTTGCAGCCGGTCCAGCATCTTGTTGAAGGTAGCAGCCAGGGTTCCGATTTCGTCAGCGGGACCATTGTAGTCTACCCGGCGGGCCAGGTCTTCGGCCTGGATAATTTCGCGTGCAGTTTGAGCGACATGGCTTACCGGCCACAGCCCTCGGCGCGCTACCCACCAGCTTCCGGCCAGACCGAACAGCAAAATGCTGCTCAGCCCCACTGTGTAGATGAGCCGCAGGCGTTGCAGGGTTGTTTCTAAACCTACCAGGGATTGGCCCACCTGGATAGCGCCCACCGTCACGCCTTCACGCCGTAATGGGCGATGGTAAAGGCGCACGGGCTGTTCGCTTATGGGGGCAGTGGTATAGAAACCGTCGCCGGACAGTGCCTGTTCTAGGTCAACGGCCGTGATCGGCAACTGTTGTGCGCCCAGGTTAAAGGAGCGAGCGACGACAGTGCCTTTCGCGTTCAATATCTGCACATAAACGCCTGGCGAACGGAATTCATCTGTTATTTCCGGCGATACTCCTTCAATCGGGCGGTTGGGGATGACTGAGAGCGCGTCGGTTACGTGATTGGCGCGTTCGACCAGGGTGTTGTCAATTTCTCGCAGCAGAGAGTCGGAAAAGGCTCGGTAGGAGATGAGGATGAAGCCGCCCAGGGCAACGGCCGTTAACAGCACATACCAAAGCGTTAAACGCCATCGCAATGAAATCATGTTTTGTCCTCCTTGAGAATATAACCCATACCATACACTGTATGAATTAAAGAGGGGTTCCCTAATTTCCGGCGCAGGCGCAAAACATACACATCCAGTACATCGCCCCGATGTTCTTGTGTGCCAGGCCAAATATGTTCAAGAATGATCTCACGAGTAAGTAGCTGTTGTGGATGGGATAAAAACAGGCGCAATAGTTCAAATTCAGTCTGGCTAAAGGTGATTTCTCGTCCGTGACGATAGGCACAATAGAGACTGGTATCTAATTCCAGATCGGCAAATGTGATAATGTTGCCGATTGTTCCCTGGCGACGCAGCAATGCCCGCAATCGGGCCAACAGTTCATCAAAACCGAACGGCTTGCCTAAGTAATCGTCTGCGCCAGCATCCAAACCGGTTACACGGTCATCAATCGCATTGCGAGCGGTGAGCATAAGGATTGGGCCATTGTAACCCGTCTGACGAATAACACGACAGGCAGCCATCCCATCTATGCCAGGCAGCATGACATCTAAAATGATTAAATCAGGCTGGCTGGCCTTTAGCAGGGACATTCCCGTTTCGGCACTGTTAGCAACTTGCACCTGATACCCTTCATAAGTCAGACCGCGTTTTAGATAATCGGCGAATTCAGAATCATCTTCGATAATAAGCAGACGAGGATTCATAATTATGACCCTAAGCCGACATCTGTCGCCCTAAACCTGGCTTGCCATTGACAATCCAATCGTGAATCACAGGGTCAGGCGTGGCTGTCGGCATCGCTGTGGGTAAGGGTGTGGGTGTTATGTTCGTAGTGCGGCACGCAGCTAGTGTCAGCGTCAGCATGGAGAAGAATATTTGTAACGGAACTGTTTTTTGCCACGAGGTGCGCTGCCTGCGTTGAGGTTGAATCGTTCGCTTACTTCTCTTGTGCCAGCGGGTTATCCCAGCCACTAGAGTTAACCCCAAAATAGCCAGTATACCCCCTTGTAGCCACTCTTTTCCGTTCACGGCATCTATCAACGAGCCAGTGACACTGAAGGCGTAACTGCCGCTGACAATATCCCCGTCAACCGAAACGGCTTTCCACTGCACGGTGTATTGACCTGGAGATAAAGAGGGCAGGGTGGCCGCAAGTTGTGCCGGTGTTGCCGCATTATAAAGCACCCGAAGGCCGGTTATCGCTCGAAAATTATTGCCAAAAACCACAATCGTGCTATTGGGGGCAACTGGTTCACCAAAGGTCAGCCGTATCTCCGCAGGTGAACGATAGAGCCTTGTTCCAGGAGATGGTTCTGCCATAACCAGTTCGGCATGGGCAAAGATAGGCATCACCCTGCTGACTATCAAGAAACTGCCCACTAACAAGATTAGCAGTCGAGATCGTTGGATGAAATACCCTCTACTGACGCTCATAGTCTCATGGCAGTAATGGTTCTAAAACGGCCGTTAATTCAAGGGCTGAAACAGGCCCGCCTAAGCGTGCAGCTACGCGCCCTGTATCGTCTAACACATATGTCCATGGCTCGGTCGCTAATTGCCATTCAGTCATTTCATCAGCCAGGATAAGCTCTGGATTGAATTGCTTATAAACCTCCAGGTGAATAAAGTTCACCTCGTCACTCAGCGACTTATAAACCGTTTCAGCGCTGTTGAGTACCGGCGCACAGATGGCTGTCTGGCAAAAAGCGGGTGTAGAAAAGACAATGACAGACGGCCGTTTACTGTTCAGCGCTTCTTTAACTGTCATCTGGTAAAAAGCGGGATTAGGTGCATTGCCTGATGACAACTTGCTAATATCCGGCTCAGTCGCCAGGGTGCGATTTTCACTCGGCAGCGCCATATCACCAACCACTGGCGATGGGGATTCCTCCTTCACCTCAATTGTAAATTGCGCCTGCGTTGTTGTGCCATCGGCCAAGGTAATAGCGGCCGCCAGCCCCCAGACACCGGCCTGTGGCACTTCCGGGTAAGCTACCCAATAAGGTACTTCGTAATCGTTGCAACCTGTTGCCGGGCCTGTCCAGCCTGGTGTAGGCGGGTCTTGTGACAAATCAAAGGCGGTTAGCGTCACTGTCTGAGCTGTGCTAACTTGCTGGGGGCCATCAAATAGGATAAAGGGGATGCGTGGTGTGCCGACCACAAAATCGTCGGTAGCAATTGCTACCTGTAGGGTCGATGTTGTTACGGCTGTTGCCGGTACCGTATCTGGCTGGCTGGTGCAGGCGGTCAGCACAAGACAGAAAAATAGCACCAAGCAACTTAACTGCTTATCCATCATTCACTCCTATTACTGGTGATCCATCTCCATCGGCGATTCATCCGGCACCGGCTCATACCCTTTCTCCTGCAACAACTGCTGCATGTATTCAATTTCAGTTTGCTGCGCCTCAGCCATACCCTGCGCCAGGTTGCGTACGATCTCTGTTTTTGCCTGCGCCGCGGCCGCTTCGGCCATGACAACACCGGCGCGATGGTGAGGAATCATGAGCTGCATGAAGATGGCATCGGCTTCTGTACCTTGAGCCGCCGTTAACTGATTCAACTCCGCGCGGGTGGCCATGCCGGGCATCAAACCCTCAACCGACATGCCCATCCATTCCATTTTGGGACCAATGCTGCTCCAACGGTAGCCCCAGGCATCCAGCCAGCCGCTCATAATGCCAATTTGTGCCTGCTGTGTGGTCAAAATGTCGTAAGCTAAGATACGCATCGTTTCGTCTTCAGTGCGGTCGTAGAGCAAGGCTGACATTTCAACGGCCTGCCGGTGATGCTCACTCATGTCGCGGGCAAAGCCAATATCGGCCGAATCAGGGTCGGGAATTTGCGCCGCTTTCAGCCAGAAGCCAACGCCACCGGCAATGAGCACCAGCAGCAGTATCATGGCCAATACAGATGGATGCCGCCAGGAAACGGCCGTTTCCGATTGATCTGTATGTGTCGTCGAAGAACTGATTTTTTCTTGGGTTAACTCTGTCATCAAATTTATCGTCCTTTTATCGTGGTACCAGGCACTACTTTAGCAAAACGTAGGCCCGGTTCAATTTTTCTCATGCTGGCTCAAGACGCGATTTGCCTTGACCAGGTAATAGACGTCGCGATACGCTGCGACGGCAACGTTGCGAAAGCCGCTTTGTTCCAGCCAGGACTGCCATTCGGCGGCTGTCGGGTAGGCATTGCCTGTTTCATGACGACCGGTGAGACAACCGAAACGGCCGTTCTTTTTCAACACCCGCCACACTTCCCGGAAAACCTGCTGCTTTTCCGCCGTGGTCAGGTGCAGCAGCATGAAGCTGGTGGTGACAGCGGAAAAGGAGTTATTGGAGAAGGGCAGGCAACGCACATCACCACGAACGAGGCCGGGACGGCTGTTAGCTTGCTTCTTTTGTAACTGGTGCAGCATGGCCGACGTCATATCAATCCCCACAGCAAACTGCGCTCGCTTGCTCGCCGGTAGAGTCACCATGCCTGTGCCGCAGCCCAGGTCCAGCACCACGTCACTGGCTGATACCGCCAGTTCGTCTACCAGTTGCGCAGTGGCCTGCCGGTAATCGGGTATCAGGCGGTCAGCGCCCCAATCATAGAAGGGCGCCATGATCTTATAGAGCCAGCGCACCAGCCAGCGCCAGCGGTCACCCTGGATATGCTGGTCTATTTGGGCCAGGCGGACGGTCATTCGTTTCCACCAGCCGGGTTTGTTGTTGGTTAGTTCATTCATGATTTGCTTTCACCTCCATGCCCAACCGTTCCATTTCCGCGATGAATGGTTGCGGCTGAACCGCGTGCCCCATAAACCGCAGACCAGGTTCGGTAATCACCCCGTCTAAAATCTGGCGGGCGGCGACAACAACAGGAATGGCTGTTGCCAAGTACATATCTGCCTGCATCAGCGTGATAGTGACTTGTTGAGAACGGCCGTTTTTTATTCCCTGGGCCGTAATCCGCTGCATTATTCCGAACGGGGGCCGCGTGAAGCGACGGATGCTCCAGGCCAAAAGGCGCGCCATCGGGCTGACCAGTTGGTCCGCAGGTAGAAATGCCAGAAGCCGCCACAGCAGCAGTACGCCATCAGCAACAGGGTTTAAACTCCCCTGGTAGAGATACAGGCTTTCTATTTGGTATCGCTCCGGCAAAGCGTGGAGTTCATCCAGGAAAACCGGTGCCCCCAGCTGTTGTCCAAATCGATCGCCAAAATCAATGCGGCGCAGAGCGCGCAGCGACGTCTGCTGCCAGCGACCCTGCTCATACACAGCGGCCGGCTGCTGCCGTGCATGCGTAATGAGGTCACGCGCGCCATCCATGGCCATATCGCGATCGCGATAGAGGGAGGCCAGCGTTGCAACGGTCACCCTATCGAATTCTCTGGCTGCCAGACGGATTAACACCGAGGGACAGCCGGGAATAATTCCCGCTTCAGTCAGCACGATGCAACTGCGCGCGGCAAGTTCATCGGCGCGTGACGTGAACAACTGCTGCTTCTGGGCGTCTGGGGTGAGGTCAATGTAGTGAATGCCGCTATCGAGTACAGCCCGCAGCATGATTTCCGCCTGATCGTCCCGGTATGCCAAGCACACGATCACCAGGTCTACCTGCGCCAATGCCTGCCGCAGCCCGGCTTCGTCGCCGGCATCCACTCCCAGCGGTGAGACACGCTCCTCACCAAATTCAGCGGCTAACGACTGGCTGAGTTCTTGCGCCTTCTGTGCTCGCCGCCCGGCGATGATGACGTGTTTTGCAGCCGTCTTTGCCAGCAGCAGCCGGGTAATTACGCTGCCGGCGCTGCCATAGCCGCCCAGAACCAGAATTGCGGCTTTATCCACGGGATTTTTGCGGCTGTGGTCCGGTGCGCCTGCCCGGTAGGCCCAGGTACCGGGGCGTCACAGCCTGGTACTGCCGGTAGGTATCGCCGTGCTGCCGCTGCAGATACGCTTCTTCCAGAAATACCTGCATCTGGATGGCAACATCGCCCAGCAGCCACAGCGCCAGCGTCAGGGCGTTGGGCATAACCAGAAACAGCCCCAGCAAATTGAGGCGCATGCCCAGGAAAATGGGGTTGCGGGAAAAGCGGAATAGTCCGCCAGTTACAAGTGTCGTTTCATTTTCTTCATCAATGCCAATGCGCCACGATGTCCCCATTTGCGCCTGCGCGATCAATACCCAGATGAAGGCCAGCACGAGCAGCGTGACGCCAACGGCCGTTACCGCAGCACCTTCCAGCCAGGTCAAAGGTCCCAAATAAGCATACCAGCCGGTCGGCGCCAGGCTGTAGAGAAGCACAGCAGCCACGCTGCCAAGTGACACCAGCCGGTACAGCCGGCCAAGAAAACCCATCAAACCGTCCGTCTGGGTAAGTCGGTAAGGGTTAACCCCTGTTGCCCGCCAGGTCACATAGCTGCGCCAGAAAAAGGCCAGGCCATAAAACAAGATGAGATAAATCAAGACAAATAACTTCATTCGTTTTTACTCCTGGGGTGACTATGAACACCCCCCTCAGGAAAAGATATTCAACACACCAAAGAGCGTGACGCCCAGATACAGCAGGTATACGCCGTCCAGCGCCAGGACCTGCCATAAGCTTAAGCCGTGCTCATCGGAGCCGAAGTGAATAAACCCTGCATAAAGCACGGGCATTAATGTGACGAAGACGAGGTTGACCCAGTAGAGCTGAAAATTCTCCACCGGTGCAGACACCAACGCCAGCGGCACAAAAGCCAGCGTGAGGGTGTAGGCATGGTCGGCAACAACGCTGGTGACGGCCGAAGTGACCTGACCGCTGCGAGCCACATTCCAGGTACCGAAGATTTCCGGCAGGGCGCTCATCACGGCCGTAATGTACAGTCCACCTACAATTTGCGAGATGCCCAGGGCAGAAACGATGTTTTCTGTCGCCTGCACCGTAAAGTAAGCGCCAAGTCCGATGACCACGATCCCGCCTACAGCCAAAAGCACCTCTTGCCGCTGCCATTCTTCATCCTCACTTTGCTCCCGGCCCCGATAAACTGCCTGCGCCAGAAACAGGACAAAGGCCGCCAGCAAGATGAGCGCGTCCACCGGCTGTAAGCCTCGCCAGCCAGGGGGCAGCGTTAGCAAGGCCACCAGCGCCAATACCGCAAGATAAGGTAGCGCTAACACGGTAGTGGCCTCTTTTTGCACACGCAGCAAGTTCTGCTCAACATGCTGCTCGTGTTCGGCTGGTTTTTCCGCCTCATCGACTGCCTCGCTGTCGCTCTCACCGTTTTCCTTGTCGCCTAGCCGCCGTCGTCGCGTCGCCAGATAACCAACCGTCACCGTCAGCGGAATGGCAATGACGTTGGAACCCAGCGCTTGGCCCAGGCCAATACCTGAAACGCCGCGCACGGCGCTGGTGATATTCACTCCCAATTCCGGGCTGGCGGTGGCTAACGCCACCACAGCGCCACCGGCAGCAGCCGTTATGCCCCACTGCCGCCGCAGCTTCTCCAGCGGTTTTGCCAGCCGCTCTGAGCCCCAGTGGATGGCGACTACAGCGACAATCAAAACACCGAACCAAAGCCAACTACTCATCATTCAATCTTCCGTCACGCTGCTTCTGGCTGCCTTTCAGCCTTATTCAAAGTAAGCGCCTAACAGGACAAACAAGGCAAATCCACCTACGAGCATAAGTGTTGCCAGACGTCCTTCTTCCATCCCTGCCTTTTCAATTGAATCGTGGGCAGAAACGAGCAACTCTTCTACGGCGATGGTTACCAGAATACCGGCGGTAAAGGCTAGCAGCCCAAATTTAAGCAGGTCGGAACGGCCGCTCACCGCCCAATAACCAATCGTACTGCCCAGCAGAATAGGCAGGATGAAGGAGGCTGACATCAGCACCCGCTGTTGGCGGGACAAGGCACTCTCTTTGAAACTGGCAACCGTGGCAAAACCTTCTGGGATATCGGCTGGCACTTGTCCAAGGGCAAGGAGAATGCCAAGATTTAAGTCGATCGTTGAACCTGTACCGATGATAATTCCATCGCTAAAGAGGTCGATGGCGGTGCCCAGGTAAATCATCCACGGCTGACTTTGCCCATCTGTTTGGCCTGGCGCTCTCTGCACGAAATGAACGACTTTGTCGAGACCAATTGAGAAAACTCCGCCGACCACGAAGAAAAGGACAATAATCCAAGCGGGTTCGACCTGTAACGCCTGGGGCATAAGTTCTACCCCCACGACGGCTAAAATGATGCCCGCAGCCGCATGCAGGGCCAGATTAAGCGCCCGCTGTGAAACGGGTAAGAACTCTGCTAACAAACCGCCACCAAAGTTGCCCAAGGCGGGCAGAAGGGTGAGCATTAAAACGGTAACGAATCCTTGCATACTACCTCCTTACGGACTTATCACGATAGCGCAGCAGGCGCAGTGCGTTGAGGACGACGATGATGGTGCTGCCTTCATGCAGGACGACGGCGCCGCTGAGGTCAACTACGCCCAAAACGGACGTGACAATGAGCAAGCCGATGATTCCAAGAGATATGATCAGGTTTTGACGAATAACTGAGCGGGTGGCGCGGCTGAGCCCAACGGCAAAAGGGAGTTTGCTCAAATCATCAGCCATCAGGGCCACGTCGGCTGTTTCCAGGGCTACGGCCGTGCCCGCACCGCCCATGGCAATCCCCACCGTCGCCGTGGCCAAAGCCGGGGCATCGTTGACACCATCCCCCGCCATGGCAATATCACCATGCTCCTGCTGTAATTCTTTAATGGCGGTCAACTTTTGTTCTGGCAGCAGCTCGGCGCGCACGTCAGTAACACCGACTTCTTTGCCAATCTGCTGGGCCACATCGTCGTTGTCGCCGGTGAGCATCACCAGCTTTTTCACGCCCAGATCGAGCAGGGCTTGCAATGTTTCCTTCACGTTGGGACGTGGGGTGTCGGCCAGGGCCAGGACGCCGAGGAAACGGCCGTCTTCACTCACGGCCATTGTTGTCTTGCCCTCATTTTCAAGCCGCTCAACCGTTTGCACCACGTTGTTCTCCAGGGTATGTCCGTTGGTTTCGCGGAAGAGTTTCAGTGAGCCAATGAGCACCGGCTTACCGCCAACTTCACTTTTTACGCCGCGTCCGGTCACGTTTTCCAGCCCGTTGGCCGGCGGTAAATCCAATCCTTTCTCCTGCGCCGCGCGCACCACAGCCAGCGCCAGCGGATGATTAGACTGCTGCTCCACCGCGGCGGCAATACGCAGCAAATCGTCCGTATCCGTCCCGTTCAACGACACCATATCTGTCACTTTGAATTTGCCTTCGGTGAGCGTTCCTGTCTTGTCAAACGCCATCACGCTCAAACCGCCCAGATTCTCCAGGTGAACGCCACCCTTAATCAGGACCCCGTTGCGCGCCGCCTGGGCAATCCCGGCCAGCACCGAGGCGGGCGTGCCAATGGCCAGGGCGCAGGGCGAAGCGGCCACCAGCAGCAGCATGCCGCGGTAAAAACTGTCCTGCCACGACATCCAGTCAACCAACGGCGGGACGATGATGACCAGGGCCACAAAGATGAGCACGCCGGGTACAAACTTGGCCGTGAAGCGCTGGGTAAGCTGCTGAGTCGGGCTTTGTTGTTCCTGGGCTTCGGCCACCATTTGCACGATGCGGCTGAGGGTGTTGTCCTGTGCCAGTTTGGATACTTTTATATCTAGAGAATTTTCCTGATTAATGGTTCCGGCAAAAACCTCATCCCCTTCCGCCTTATTCACCG
>CAUJGI010000464.1 GCA_963169155.1 Chloroflexota bacterium | reverse complement strand
ACCAGAGTAAGCCAGAGCAACACCACGGCCGTTCCCAGCCTCACCCACTCTTTGCCGCCAGGCCACAGCAGCCGCAGCCAACCACCTACCAATCCCAACGGCCGGGCCACCAGCACCGCTACCGCAGGCATGGCCAGAATGAAGCGCTGCGATGCAGGGGGATCCTGGCTGAAGCCACTCAAAAAGACAACTGACAGCAAGGGCAGGAACAGCAGGGCAGAACGGCCGTCAACTCGCAGCAAGCTCCAGGCCACCCCCGCAAAAAACAAACCCGCCGCCAGCGACATCAGCAGCGGCACGCCCGGCTCGTACAGCAGACGCAGCGGAACCTGGGTGAAGCCCAACGCCGCCAGCCACATCTGGCGCAGCACAATGACCAGCGGCGACAGCCCCTCCAGCACGGCCATGCTGTCCAGCCGCTCGCCAATGATCGTGACGCGATTCAGCGGTGCCTGGAACTCAGCCCAATGCCCGGCAAAATAGAGGGCCAGCGGCAAAATGGTGAGGACGGCCGCATAGCCACTCGCCACAAAATCTGGCAAACGCCGCCGCCACGGCCGTGGCTGTCGCCACCACAGCCCCACCACCCAAATCACGACCAGCAGCGGCAGCACCCGCACCGAGACGTAAAAATATTGCCCCAGCCCCAGGGCCAGCCCGGCAATCACAAACGGCAGCCGCTTGCCGCTGCGCCACCCCAGCCACAATCCGGCCAGCACCAGAGTCACAAAGAGGCTGTCCCACACGTTGTTCAGGCCAATGCGGCTCATGTGAATGTGGAAGTGCGACGCCATGATGACGACGGCCGCGGCCACGGCCGTTGTCCGATCAAACATCACCCGCGCCAGCCAGTACGTGGCCAGCACCGCCAGCGCCCCACCCAACGCAGAAAAATAGCGCAGCGCCTCTACCGTCTGGCCAAAGAGTTCAATAAAAACGCTTTGCAGCGCGTACCACAACGACGGAAAGGAAAACCAGCCGATGGTAAACCAGTTGTCGGCCAGACCCGACAAAAAGCGCGCGGCATGCAGCCCGGCCGAGCCCTCGTCGCCGGAAAAGGTGTTGGGGAATTCGGTAACGGCCGTGCCGCGCAGCAGCCACGCCCCCACAAACAGCGCCAGCAGCAGACCCCACTCCCACCGGGGAATGCCCAATCCATCGCGCAGCCAACCGCGCCACTCTGCTATGGACACACTACCTACCAAACAGCCCGTCAGCGCCAACAGCCACGCCACCACCGACACGTCCCAACGGCGGGCCACAGCCTGGTCCCCGGCCGCCAGATGGGCCAGCCAGGCCATCGTGGCGGCCATAAGCAGCACCACCATCTGCCAACCGGCCACACCCAACCAATACCCGGCGCGATGCAGCTGCTGCGCCAGCCAATCGTCAAGCAGACCTTCCCGCCGCACGCGGCTGCCCGCCCACAAAAACAGCCCGCCGCCGACAGCCATCAACAGCGCCACGGCCCAGCGCCCCAGGCCGGGCACAGCCGCAAACGTTGCCTGGCCCAGAATCAGCAGCAGCAAGCCGCCGAGCAGCATGGCAGCGATGATGGCGTGATGGGCACGTTCGTTGAGGGGGAAGAAGGGTTGGTATTTGACGGCCGTTTCCCACACCCCCGCCTCAACATGCTGCCGCCAACGCCGCACCAACAGCCACAGAATCAGCAGCAGCAAAACGCCGATCCACAGGTAAACCAACGCGGAGGAAATCATTTCGTTTGTCACAAGAGTTCTATTATCAACATCCGCCACTTTTAGGCAAAAGGATTACTACCTCTGGAAATTTTGGCCGAACCCCTAACTGAACAATTGTTCAGATGCGGATTCGGCCACTTCTGGGCAAACTCAAATTGAATTTGCCCCCACCAATGATAAAATCCTTCAGTTATGGAAGCCGACATCAAACAATTGGTCCAAACTATCCACGATGCCCCAGAACGTATCGTTCTCGTCGCCGCCGGTGCCGGAACCGAGGCTCTCTCCGATTTGCTCGGCGTGGCCGGTGCCACCCGCACGCTGCTGGAAGCCCTGGTGCCCTACAGCAAAGCCGCCTTTGATGAATTTCTAGGCCAGCCCCCGGCCAAATACGTCACGGAGCGCACGGCCCGATTGTTAGCCGGGCGTGCCTTTACCCGAGCACGCTGGCTTGATGCAGCCGCCAATCCCGTCATTGGCCTGGCCTGTACTGCTACCATCGTGACGGACCGGCCCAAACGCGGCGAGCACCGCGCCTACATTGCCACCTGGCAGCCGGACCGCCTGGTGGAATACGGCGTTCATCTGAACAAGGGGCATCGTGACCGTGCCGGGGAAGAAAATCTGGTAAGCCGGGTTATCCTGAATTCCCTGGCGGAGGCGATGAAGTTAGAACCGCGCCTGGCCTACGCCCTCACTGACGCCGACAAGGTAACAGTAACCACGCATCGTTTTGGCGAAGCAGCCCAACAGATTCACGATGGTGAAGTGGATTATTTTGGGGTGACGGCCGACGGCCGTATCCGCAGCAAGCACATCAATCCCCAGGCCATCCTCTCCGGCTCCTACAACCCACTGCACGATGGCCACCTGGAACTGTTGCAAGTCTCCGCTCAACTGCTCGGCCATCCCGTCGCCTTTGAAATCTCGGCGCAAAACGTGGACAAGCCGCCCATCACCCCGGATATTGTGGTGGAACGCATTGCCCAATTTGCCGGTCGCTGGCCAGTGTATGTGACCAATGCCCCCACTTACCTGGAAAAAGCACGCTTGTTTCCCAACACGGTGTTTGTGATTGGCTTCGATACGGCCGAACGTGTCCTTCATCCCCGCTACTACCAAAACAGTACCACCTCGCTCTACGAAGCCCTGGACGAAATTCGGGAGCTCGGCTGCTCCTTCCTGGTGGCGGGTCGCCAGGACGAGGATGGCATCTTCCGCGATCTCAACGAGCTAAACCTTCCAGGACGATATGCCGCTCTGTTCCAACCCATTCCGGCAGAGGCATTTCGCAAAGATATTTCGTCGTCGGAGCTGCGGGCAACAGGACAGCGTGGCAGCCGATAACCGGCCAGAGACAATAAAAAAGGGCCTGATGTCTCCCACATCAAGCCCCGGTTACTCATGTAATCAAACTGGGGGATTACTACGCTTGACTACGTGGCTCCACAACAATGCGAATCGCCGTTCGTTCCTGGTCATCAATGGCTACTTCCACAAATGACGGGTCACAAACGATATCAACCCCCTCCTCGGCCAGGTATCCTTTAGCTATGACGATCGCTTTTAGGGCCTGGTTGACGGCGCCGGCACCGATGGCCTGCACCTCCGCCCGGCTGACTTCCCGCATAACACCGGCAATGGCACCGGCAACAGCAGCCGTTCTAGACCGAGCGGAAACTTTGATGACGTTCATGTTGGGCCTCCAAGTTTTCTCATCGATGAACCAGTGTTGGTGTCATTCTTGAGAGAGTTATGCTCAGGATGAATAGATTCTAGTCAATAGGACAACCGATTGTCAAGAATAACAGTGCCAGCCAATCCTGGCAAAAGCTGACGGTACTATCTAAAATTTGCCACAAACAAAGCATTTTGGCAACAAACCAGAGGATATATTTTTATTGAAAAAGATATATCTTTAACGGTATGTCCGGCCAGCCCAATATATTGACCAATTCCAATTTGTTCCCCATATGTGGGAACCGGCAAATCCAATCATCGTCCACATATGGTGCGGGTTTTGGCCGAAATCTGTGGATAAACGGCCGTTTACTGTGGAAAACCGATCACAACTGTGGAAAACAGTAGTTGTCATAAACCGGCCGTTTTACGGATGACCGCCACATATGGGGGTATACCCAGGTCCTGTGCCAAATACGCATTTGGACAAAAGAGGGTAAGAATCGGTCCCGTTTCAGTTGGTCTGATGGTTATACAAAAGAATCCCCAGGCACGAAGCGGCCGTGGCCAACAGGCCAAAGAAAGATATGGGGTTGCCCGCAAGCAAACCCGAAGATATGGGGCTTCACAAAAGTTCTGCACATATCCCCAGCCCCTACTAATTACTACTAAAAAAGATAATTTAATAAAGAAACTAAGGATAACTTTATTGAATGTATAAGAATCAATGGAAAACAGTTTGTACACCATGCGCGGGAACCGATACACCCGCCCGTTTCATGCTTCACGTTTCGGCCTTTTGAAAGACGTCCCCTCACACAGGTTGTATAATTCGCCCCATGTCTGTAGCTGAACTGTTGTCGCGTTTGCGCCTGAACCGGGATTTTATGAGCAGCGTGGTCGCCTGGGAGCGGCTGCCCGCGCGCCGGGCTGTGACCCAGGCCGTAGAACTGCCCCAGGCCATTACCCAGGCGCTGCACCAGCGCGGGGTGGCGGAGCTGTTTACCCACCAGGCAGCGGCCGTTTCTGCCGCAGCGCAAATGCAAAACATCATCGTTGCCACCACCACCGCTTCGGGGAAATCGCTGTGTTACACCATTCCCGTCTTCCATCGCCTGCTGGAACGGCCGAAAGCGCGTGCCCTCTACCTATTCCCCACCAAAGCGCTGTCGCAGGATCAGCTGGCCGAAACCCAGGCGCTGATTGCCGCCGGGAATTTACCATTTGAAGTATACAGCTACGACGGCGACACGCCGCGCAGCCAGCGCACCCAGGTGCGGCGCAGCGACGGCATCCTCATCACCAATCCAGACATGCTGCACAGCGGCATCCTTCCCTACCACACCGGCTGGCGCAATTTGCTGGCCAACCTGGAATTTGTGGTGCTGGACGAGATTCACGCCTATCGCGGCATTTTTGGCAGCCACGTGGCCAACGTGCTGCGCCGCTTGCAGCGGCTGTGCCTCTTTTACGGCTGCGTTCCGCAATTTATTTGCTGCTCGGCCACCATTGCCAATCCGAAAGAACATGCGGAACGGTTGGTGGAACGGCCGTTTAGCC
>CAUJGI010000463.1 GCA_963169155.1 Chloroflexota bacterium | reverse complement strand
GCCTACGGGCTGCCGCTGCCGCCACAGCTTTCATAGCTATGTGCCAGGCTCTCTGGAAAGTTGGCACACCTGGCCCACCTGGCACACGTGGCCCAATGGTGAGCCGTAGCTTCTGTACAGGCGTTGCCCAGAGAGAGCTTTATAAGATGGACCAGACTCCCTGAGTTGTTGGCAACCTGGCACACCTGGCCCGCAGGGTGCAGGCTGAGTGAGAGGTAGTTGGCCCGGTTGGAACCTGTCTGACCTGGCACAAATCGCACGTTGACAACTGAATAGATGAAAATGCCAATTGCATAGGCAGGGTAAAACGGTAGAATCTGGCCCATGAACGAAGAGTGGATTACGACGCGTGAAGCCGTTGAGATAAGTGGATACCATCCGTACCATCTTAGACGGCTGATTCGTGCGGGGAAGATCCAATCCCGCAAGTTTGGGAATGTTTGGCAAGTCGATCGCCAATCCTTGTTGGAATACCTCAAAGAAGCACAAGATTCTACTGACGCACGCTGGGGACCTAAGCGGTAGACAAGGCGCTTTAAAAAAGCTATAATAGGTTACATATTGTAACATATCTATATCTTTTAACGGGCCACGAAAGTGTTGGTAGCACTGACGTAGCCCTAACCCCTCCGCTGAGCAAGCAGCGAATGGGCTGACCGGATTTTAGCACACGTCTCACCTCGGTGACACGTGCCGCACGGGCAACCCTGGCGACAGCGTTATGGGTTGCCCGTTTTGTTTTGCGCAAAACGGGTCACCCCTTTCGTTTTCCCGCCTCATCGCTGGCAGCAGTGGTGAGGCTTTTTTTATCCCTGGAGGTGCAGATGAAAGCAAAAGTACAAATTGGCGCGACCATTCTCTCGCTGCTGGCCCTGTTGACCTACACGCTGGTCCACACCGGCGGCCTACTGGCCCGCTATGTCCATCCAGCCATCATTGGCTACGTGGCAGCGTTTGGGATTGAGGCCGCGGTCGTCAGCCTCTCGCTGCGCATTGGCGAGCTGCGCCGCACCAAACAATCTACCGGCTTCTTTCTCTTTGTTCTGATTGCCGTGGTTGTGGTGTCGGCCGTGGCCAACATTGCCGAAGGCTTTACGGCCGTACAGGATGAGGCGCTAACGCTGGCGACCGTGCGAACCCTGGATCCCGTTCAGGCGTTTATCGGGCTGTCGGCCACGGGGCTGGTTTCCCTCATCGTGCTGGCTCTGGCGGAAATCCTGGGCACCGACGTGGAAACGGCCGTCAAGCAGGCGGACAAGGAACGCAAGCGGCCGACGACCGGCAAGACGATTAAGGCGGAAACGGCCGTTTTGGCAGAAGAACCCCAAGCCGATGAAGGCGAAGAAATGAACCGTCTCGAACGTGCCCGAGCCGTGAAGGCGGAGAAAGATGCCGTTAGCCGGGCCGAGGCGTTGGAGCTGCTGCTGGGCTTTGTCGCCGAACATCCGGACGCCAGCCTGTCACGCATCGGACGGCATATTAACCGTTCCAAGTCTACCGTGGCCAACTATGTCCAGGAGCTGCAAGACGCCGGACAGCTCCGTCGGAACGGGGAAGGGTGGGAGCGGTTGTTATGAAACAAGCTGGGGCAGTTCTCCTTTTATTCCTGCTGCTTGGATTGGCATTAAGCGTCGCGCTCAGTCGGGTGGGCGTTCAAGCGGTGGACGTTTGGGCTGAACAGGCCAATCGCCCGATGAGCGCCACAGAAGCGGTTTTGCAAAGCCGACAAACGCCCGATACGGACAGCCAGCGCAACGGCCGTTCTGGCTGGTGGGGAGCGGGTCTCCTGGCGCTGGGCGTGGTGGTCGTCGGTGGCATTCTCCTCCTGCTGCGCAGCGGCACGACGTTTTTGCGTCAGTGGCGCTTGCTGCGGAAACGGCCGTCCCGGCGCAGGCAAGCCCCTACCTTCGTGCCAGACTACCTGCCTTTGTATCCAGAACCTTCTCAAGTGCGCCCCGTTCCCCGAGTGCCCTATCTGCCTGAGGTGAGTGATGACGTTGAGCCGAGTCTGGATTCTTAGCCTTCTCTGGCTGGTGGCCTGCGCCGTACCGCCTAACGGCGGGCTTCTGGTGACGCCCAATGCGGCCGAGACTTTATCGGCCGCAGAGGTGGCCCGCCAGCAGGCAGCCAATGCCGCCACTGCCCAGGCGGCCGAAGGAACGCGGCAGGCGGCCCTGGCAACACAGCAGGTAGTGGTGGTCACCCAGACAGCCGCAGCGGCAATAACCGGCACAGCTGAGCAGCTCTCGCTGGCCCAAACCGCGACGGTGGACTCTCTGGCAGTGCGCGCCAGCGTTCAGGCGCTGGCAGCCGAAGGGACCCTGTCAGCCATTGCCGCTGACGCCACCGGCACGGCCGTGGTACAGGCAGCTCGTGCGGAGCAGGTGTTGGTGGAAGATGAAGCGCGGCGGCTGGCGTTGCAGCGCGAGGCGGAAGCGGCACAGCTGGCTTATCAGCGGCGGGTCAATGGCCTGAAGCCCTATTTGTGGGGCGGGCTGGTTGTTGCCTTTGTCATCCTGGCCAGCGGCGTGAGCTACGGACTGTACCAACGCTCTCGCCCCATCACGGTAAACGATTCCAGCGGGCCACGGGTGCTGATTCCGGCCAACGGCTGGCAGGTGCTGCCGGTGCCACGTCCAGCGCCCTCACCGCAGCTGGCTCTACCAGCCTCCACGGACGGAGAAACGGCCGTTACGCCCGTTCTGCTGCCGCCGTTGACCCAGGGGCACGTGCTCATCGCCGGAGAAACGGGCAGCGGCAAAAGCACTGCCATGCTGGCGGTGTTGCAGCGGCGGCAGCAGGTGGTGGTGCTTGACCCGCACGACACCCCAGGCAGCTGGGGCAGCGCTCAGGTCATTGGCGGCGGGCGAGACTTCGAAAGCATTGGCCGGTACATGCAGCAGATGTCTCAAACGCTTAGCCAGCGCTACAGCCAGCGGGCCAGGGGTGAAAATCAGTTTGAACCGCTGACGGTGGCCACCGATGAGATGCCCGCCATCGTGGCGGCATTGGGTCGGCAGGTAGATGAAGTGTGGCGCGCCTGGCTGCGCGAGGGACGGAAGGTGGGTTTGTTCTTTGTCGTTTCCACCCAAAGCACGCGTGTAAAGACATTGGGCATTCGCGGCGAAGGCGACCTGTTGGAGAACTTCAACTACATCCTGATGCTGGGCAAGCTGGCTACCAGCCAGTATCCCGGCATGGTTGAGCAGATGGAGTGGCCCGCTGTGCTGCGCACGATTCGCGGGACGCGACCTGTGTTGATTCCGCAGGTACGGCCGTCGACAGGAACGCCCATCACCGTCTCGCCGATTTTTATCGCGCCCGCGCCGCATGAAGAAACCTTTGCCGACCCCAACAACATGACGGAGTCGGTCAGGGAGCAAATCCAGGGGCTGGCTCGGGAGCTGCCCAGCCAGGCGGCGATTGAACGAGCCATCTTTGGCTACACCGGAGGTGCAGCTTATCGCGCGGTGAAAGACGTGTTAGATGAAACAAAAACGAATGGAAAAAACGCTACTACTACGGCCTAAACATCTGTTTGGGCACTACGGTAGTAGCGGTAGTAGTAGCGCTACAGTCGAGTAGCACGCTACTACTAGCAAGAAAAAGTACACAGCAGCAAGAAGGAGGAACGGACTGATTTATGGACACGAAAACCCAATTAACAACAAAGCATATCGTCTTAGTACCATGTTTTCTGCGACCGATTCAGAAGGCTCCTCTTGTGATACCCAGTGGAGAATTGTTATCCACTTTTTTGATGATTGGCCGCACTTATCACCCGCTTTGTCGCCAAACCTTCGTGGCGCAGGTGAGCCGGGGTTACTACGCCTACGAAAAGTGGGTGGAGTACCGCACATGTGCCTTGGCCGCAGCCTATGCCGGGGCATTTGGCCCGCTCTCTATAGAACGGCCCGAATTTTCCTACACGATGGCTGTCTGGCAGCTGTCACGAAGGCTTGGCTTTGCTCTTGAGCAAACCGTTGTAACGGGGCCGACCGGCCGTAAACAAAACCTTGCTAAAGAAATGATTGATTTGATTGACGCAAACTATTGGACTCGCCAGGGCGTCGCCGAATGGCTGCGTTCCATTGGCTATTAAGGAGAGAAAGATGATTACAAACATGAATGAATATCCTGAAGTGAAACTAAACCGGGCGGTTATTTATGCACGGGTATCCACAAAAGACCAAAGCGAAAATGGCTATGGTTTGAAGTACCAGATTGCAGACTGTAAGGCATATGCTGCTTTGAATAAGATGGAAGTGGTTGAAGTCATTAGAGATGACATTACTGGTGTAACGCGCCTGGAGGAACGAAACGGGGGGCGACGGCTGCTTAAAATGGTCAATGAACGCGCCTTTGACCATTTGATTGTCTGGCGGTTAGATCGCCTGGCGCGGCCGCCCAAAACTGAATCTTCCCGCATTTTAACCACCATTGAACAGTTTGCCCGAGGCGGCGTCATCGTTCACGATTGCGACGGTGGGGAAAATGATCCTACCCAATTGGCTGGCGGATTGCTGGCCTTTATCAAGAGTTACCAAGCTGGAGAGGAACGGGAGACGATCAAAAGACGGACACTCAATGGGAAACGAGAGCGAGTCAAGACGGGGCAGTGGGTGGGGATGTTTCCGCCTTACGGCTATGACAAAGTTGGCGAACGGAAAAATGCACGACTGGTTATTAACCAAGTAGAAGCCAGAATTGTCCGTCGCATCTTTGAACATTTCGTTGGCGTAAATGATCGAAAAAAGATGTCGATAAACGCCATTGCCATCATGTTGAATGAAGAAGGCGTCCCTGTACCCGGTAAAAAACGACGCATGAATGCCAAAGGCAAATGGAAAATAAGCGGTATTCGGGAGTACATTCTGAAAAATCCACGTTACATTGGAAAGATTAAATCAGTCGGTACTATCTTGGAAATACCGGAATTGGCGATTATTGATAAAGAGCTTTTTGATTTAGCTCAGAAACAGCTGCAAATTAATAAAAAACGACACCACGAAAGAAGACCTAAGCTAATTTATCTCATGTCTGCCCGGTTTCTATGCCATTGTGGGAAAGCGATGGTCGGTGGCACCTCAAGTGTAAAAAACGCTAAAAACGAGAAGGTTTATTATCCTTATTACCGCTGCACCAATCGTTACGGTCCGAGCGGAGGTGATTGTGACCAACTCAATCTGAAGAAAGAAGACATTGATGATTTGGTATGGGCCTGGCTTGAAGAGCTGTTGAAGGATGAAGAATCATTGGATGAAGGCCTGGATGAACTTGAAAAAGTGGCCAGGGAGCAGCTAGAGCCAAAGAAACAGAGCTTGGAAACGGTAGAATCGTTGCTCGTAAAAATGGAGAGCAAAATTGCTAAACTGGTGAACGCTTTCGCGGAAATGGAAGACCCAATAGTCGCCAAAGCAATTCAAGAGCAGATCAAGTGGGCAGTGGACCAGAAGGAAAGCCTCATCAATGAAAAAGAAGGCCTGAAAACTGAAATAGAAAATATTGATGTTTCCCCACAGATGAGAAAAAGCGTCAAAGAGATTGCTAAAAAAATACGCAAGCGATTGCCTGGAGCCTCAATGAAGTATAAGCAAAACTTACTCGTTATGATAGGGCTTGAGGGAAGGTTGGTTCATCTTGAAAATGGAGAGTTGGCAATCAAGCTTTCCTGCGTTTTTGATTCCAGAATTTTTTGTTTCGAAGAGCAAGAATCATTATCTTCAAGTACCAACACAAAAAGCTGCTTTGACCGCACTGTTCTGTTAACCTTTTGTTTTCATACGATTTTCGGGAGTTCCCTTTACGGGTGGACACCTGCCTCGTTCTGCGTAGCTTTTTAAGGTCGTTTAAAGGCGTGCACAAAAAGAACTTGAGCGGCTACATTGCGGTTTGTGAATTCAGACGAAATGTGAAGCGTATTTCTCCCGATTTC
>CAUJGI010000462.1 GCA_963169155.1 Chloroflexota bacterium | reverse complement strand
CGTGATTTTGAAGTACCACTGCGCCAGTTCCTTCTTGGTCACCTCGCTGTCGCAGCGCCAGCAGCGCCCCTGCTCCACCTGCTCATTGGCCAGGATGGTCTGGCAGGTGGGGCACCACCACTGGCTGCCCAGCGCCCGGTAAGCCAGCCCGCGCCGATGCAGCAGCAGGAAAAACCACTGCGTCCACTGGTAATAGTTGGGAAAAGTCGAGTTAATCTCGCGTGACCAGTCGTAGCTGCATTCCATCTCTTGCATTTGCCGCCGGTAGGTATCGGCAAACAGCCGGGTGCTTTCGCGGGGATGAATGTGGTGTTGAATGGCGTAATTTTCGGCGGGCAGGCCAAAAGCATCCCAGCCCATCGGGTGCAGCACGTTGTACCCTTGCATCCGTTTGTAGCGGCTCACGATGCAGGTGGGCACGTAATTCCGGGCGTGCCCTACCGACAGTCCCGCCCCAGACGGGTAAGGGAAGAAGTCCAGAATGTAAACATCGGGCCGGGTAGGATCACTGCCCGTCTGGTACAGGTTTTGCGCTTTCCAGATCGGCCGCCACTTTTTCTCGACGGCTTGGGGATTATATTTAGATTGTTTTGTCATTTTGTCCTCTCAAATTGTGCCTGTGTTTGTGAAACTAACCGCGGAGACGCGGGGGGCGCAGAGTTTTTGATTTCATCTCAGCGTTCTCTGCGGCGAAAACACCCTGAGTCACCCTGAACCTGCCCGGCAGCAGCAGGATGCTCAGGCACACCCTGCTAAACGACGCACGCCGCCGCTGCTGCCGGGCGGCTTAACAATAAGAGGTTCCAATTTTTCGTCATGATAAACTTTGTTTTCATCGTTTGCTCTTCTTTTCGGGTGCGACACACGTGCCTTACACCGTCCGAAAAAGTGCGTCGCATCTTTCCCAAAAACAAAAAAAGCCACAGGGCTGAAGCACCTGTGGCTGAAAAGTCGAAAACAGTTGTTTCTTAATTCATTCAACCTGCCCAGTTTGCCCCAGCAGCGTAAAAAGTACGGCCGTTAAGTAACTGCCGTAAACTTTCTGGTAACTGGTGGGTCAATGGGTTTTTGTTCATCATTAAACGTCCTGAATTAAGTGGCGGGTAGCGTAACATACTATCGCCAACGCGTCAATCGTTTTCGCGCAACTCACTCCTGAAAAAGTTGATTATTTAGAACAATTGTGCTACAATTTCTGGATAATTTTACAGGGCGCAGCGGCACATGCTGATCTTTTTGAATTGTCTAAAACGTGGTACTATTCCATCCGTCTCGTTTCAGTTTTGGCTATCTGTTTTTAGATACCATGTGCCAAGAAAGTTATATTTAAGGAGAGTGTTGCATGTTTCAAAAGATAATTATCGTTGGGAATTTGGGCGGCGATCCGGAAATGCGTTATATGCCGGATGGATCGGCCGTTACCAGCTTTAGTGTAGCCACCAACCGGCGCTGGACAGACAAGGGAACCGGCCAGCCGGTCGATGAGACAACCTGGTTCCGCGTCAGTGTTTGGGGCCGTCGGGCCGAGGTTGCCAACCAATATTTGAGCAAAGGCAGCAAAGTGTTGGTTGAAGGGCGGCTTAAGCCAGATGCAGGAACCGGTGGCCCGCGCACCTGGGTGGCGCAAGATGGCACCGTCCGCGCCTCGTTTGAAATTACGGCCGAAAACTTTAGCTTTGTCGGCAGCAAGGGTGAAGATGGCGGCAGCTTCAGCGGCGGCAGCAGCGGTGACTTCTCTGGTGGCGCTCCGGCAGCTGAAGAAGACGACATCCCCTTCTAGACGGCCTGCTTTCTGACTTTCCAAACGGCCGTATCTCGGTGGGGATACGGCCGTTTTTTATTCCCTACCACGCCAGCGCCGCAGCACCTGCCGCACGTCATCTTCAACTTCTGCCCGCGCCAGACCACGCGCAAAACCCTTTGCCAGCCATTTGTCGTAGGCCGTCTCATTATGGCGAACGTGGGCCGTTACCGCCAGCCAAACAGCCTGTTCATTTAGCTCTTTGGCCGCCGCAGAGCGCCCCACACGCCCGCTGTATTTCAGGCAAGCATGTTCGGCAATGAGTGATTCCCGACCGGGGGGACAGTGAGGAAACAGCTCGCGCACTTTTTCAGCAAACGCCGCAACAAACTGGGTGTCCTGTTCGACCCGCCGCTCGGCGGCCCGTTCCCGCTGCCTGGCTCGGGCATCGGTATCGGCCAGACATTCCTGCTCGGCCTGTTCCAGCGCCGCTTCTTCCACCAGCAGACCCTGACGCTCGTAACGCTTGCGGGCACGGCTCCACTTCAGCACAACAGCCGCCAGGGTGGAATGTTTTCGAGAGCGCCGCGTCAGAGCTGTATCACCACTGGGCAAATAAACCAGATGCTCCAGATCGGCACAGGTCAGACACAAAGCATTCTTTTCTTCGGTCAGCATAATCCAGGCGTGGCGACCCAATTCCTCGCCACATTCGCTGCAAGCCGCTTCACCTGAGGTAATGAAAACAACCATGTCATCTGTTTTTGCCATGTTGCCTCCTTTACCTCAGGATAAACCGATTTTTGTCAAGAGGCAAAATTAGACGGCCGTATTTGGCTTTACGGCCGTAATCCGCGCACTAAAAATCTCGGCCGGACCCACGTGGGGGGGCACATCCGCCAGTTCCACCGCATCATCCCCCTTCTTTTGGATTGACACCTGGCCAAACCCGGCATCGCGCATCCAGGCCGCCATGTCAGCGACATCCTCTGCGCCGGTGATGCAGCCCGCCCAGGCAGACATGTCGGCGCGTTCCTGCGGCGTAAACTGGCCGCGCGTTACCATATCGGAAACGGCCAGGCGACCACCTGGCTTGAGCACACGGAACGCTTCCTGGAAAACGGCCGTCTTATCCGGACTCAAGTTAATAACACAGTTGGAAATAATCACGTCCACGCTGGCAGCGTCCACCGGCAGCGCCTCAATCTGGCCCTGGCGGAATTCCACGTGATCCACGCCCACTTTTGCCTTGTTGCGGTTGGCTTTCTCCAGCATCGCCGGGGTCATGTCCACGCCGATGACGTGGCCAGTTGGCCCAACGCGCTCGGCGGCCAAAAAACAGTCGATGCCGCCGCCGGAACCCAAATCGAGCACCGTCTGGCCTGGTTCCAGGCTGGCAATGGCGATGGGATCGCCGCAGCCCAGCGACAGGCCGGTGACGTCGGCGGGCAGCTGGCTCACATCTACATCGTACAGCTCAGCACCGCAGCCGCATTCTTCCACGTAGTCGGCCCCCGCGTCAGCCGCGCAGCAGCCCGTTTGGAAGCCGGAGGCGATACGGCCGTACCGCTCCTGTACCGCCAGGTGAATTTGATCGATTGAAATCGTATTGTTGGTCATGTTTACCTCACATTGATAACCATCTATATGTTTGGGCAAAAAAAAAGCCCTTTGTAAAAACTTTTGTTTACTTCACCACGACCGAGTCGAGGCTGACTTCAGGTGCAAAATTTTGCATAAGGAGACCGCAGCAAACCGCCACAGCATCCTGGTTTAGGGAGTAAAAGATTTGT
>CAUJGI010000461.1 GCA_963169155.1 Chloroflexota bacterium | reverse complement strand
GGTGGAGATGGTGATGCCGGGCGACAACGTGAACCTGCGGGTGAAGTTGAGCAAGCCGGTAGCGTTGGAAGAAGGCGGCCGTTTCGCTATTCGTGAAGGTGGCCTCACCGTTGGCTCTGGCGTTATTACCAAGATCCTGGTTTAAAAAATTTTGGTGTATAATGGGGCATGTGGTTCAATAGCATGCCCCACATTTCCTTTAGGGGGTTAGCTCAATTGGCAGAGCGACGGTCTCCAAAACCGTAGGCTGCGGGTTCGATTCCTGCACCCCCTGTTATTAACAACCTCCAGAGGCCCTAGCTGGTCCCTGGAGGTGATTTTTGTAAAAAGCAGCTGTTCATATTGGCAAAAGCCACGATAGCTGACTTCTGAATGGAAGGGAAAACAACGGTGACAGAAAAAACTGCCAATCAACCCAATCCGGTAACGAAATACTGGAAGGAAACCCGTGGTGAGTTGCGGAAGGTGACATGGCCAACCCGAGATGAATCACAGCGTTTAACCGCAATTGTGATTGGCGTGACCATTGCATTCGCCATTTTCTTATGGGTCTTTGACTTACTTTTCTCAAATGTTATTCGGTTACTTATTGAACAGCTCATCGGACTTGGGTAACTGAGCAATATGGCTGAAAGTAACAAGCGAGATTACAAATGGGTAATGAAATTGAAGATAAGGAAGATATGACAGAAAAAGTAACGACTGGAAAATCTTCTTTGTCGGCAGGTAGTGAATCGAGCAGCTTCATTCCAGACGACGGCCGTGCCTGGTACGTCGTGCACTGCTATTCTGGGTATGAAAACAAAGTGCGCCACAGCATCGAACAGCGTATCGAAACGATGGGCATGCAGGGCAAAATCTTTGATGTGGTCATTCCTACCGAAGAAGAAATAGAAATTAAAGACGGCAAACGGCGCACGGTGGAACGCCGTGTGTTCCCTGGCTATATTTTGGTCCAAATGCTGCTGGACGAAGATTCCTGGTACGTAGTGCGCAACACGCCCGGTGTCACTGGCTTTGTGGGCATGGGCAATGAACCCACCCCGCTGCGCCCCGAAGAAGTTGCCAAAATTATGAATCGCATGGAAGCCGAAGCGCCTAAGGTGAAGTTTGACTTCCAAGTTGGCGAGAAAGTGCGTATTGGCACCGGCCCATTTGCCGATTTTATTGGTTCTGTCGCTGAAATTGACGCCGATCGCGCCAAGGTTCGGGTCATGGTCTCCTTCTTTGGCCGCGAAACCCCGGTTGAGCTCGATTTCCTGCACGTAGAAAAAGTATAACTGTTAATTTGGCGAAGGTGGTTTTGTGCCTGGCACAAATGCTGCCTTTGTATTTTGTTGTTTCATTTCTGGAGGAGCCTGAGTACAGGCGTTTGGACTCCACGGAGGTAATATGGCTAAAAAGATCAAAGCAGTTGTAAAGATTCAGATTAATGGGGGCAAAGCGAATCCAGCGCCCCCGGTTGGTACGGCTTTGGGGCCGCACGGCATCAACCTGATGCAGTTTTGCAAGGAATACAATGCCAAAACATCCAACCAGGTTGGACAGGTAGTTCCGGTTGAAGTCACGGTCTTCCAGGATGGCAGCTTCACCTTCATTTTGAAAACCTCACCGGCAACCGACTTGTTGAAAAAAGCAGCCAGCATTCGCAGTGGCTCTTCTGTGCCGAATCGTGATAAGGTGGGCAGTGTCACCAAGGCACAACTGCGTGAAATTGCTGAAATTAAAATGAAAGATTTGAATGCTCGCGACATGGACGCCGCTATGAAGATTATTTCTGGCACGGCGCGCAGCATGGGCATTAACATTTCTGACTAAATTATCGTGGGAGAACCTGAACGGGTTCGCTAAAACCACAAGGAGTTAACATGCCAAAACGAGGACGTAAGTATTTGGAAGCCGCAGCCAAAGTCGACCGGGACAAGTTGTACCCGCGGGCTGAGGCTGTGAAGTTGATTAAGGAAACGGCCGTTACTAAGTTCGACCCTACCGTTGAAGTCCATATGCGGCTGGGTGTGGATCCCCGCCATGCGGACCAACAGGTGCGCGAAGTGGTGAATCTGCCCCATGGCCTGGGTAAAACCGTACGCGTGCTTGTCTTTGCCGAAGGTGAAGACGCTCGCCTGGCCGAAGAAGCTGGCGCTGATTACATTGCCGACGACGAACTGATCAAAAGAATTCAGGATGGCTGGACCGAGTTTGATGTGGCCATTGCCGTACCAAGCATGATGGGTAAAGTCGGCCGTTTGGGTCGTGTCTTAGGGCCGCGTGGGCTTATGCCCAACCCCCGTGCCGGCACCGTCGCCCCTGGCGCTGACCTACCCCGCCTGATTCAAGAGTCCAAGGCCGGCCGCGTGGAGTTTCGTGTTGACAGAACTGCCAACATCCATGCCCCCATCGGCAAGGCTAGCTTTACCCAGGAACAGCTCATTGATAACCTGAACTACCTGCTCGATGCCGTAAAGCGGGCACGTCCGGCCGCCGTGAAAGGTGCCTATATTCATCGAATTGTACTGGCCAACACAATGGGCCCTGGCATTCGCCTTGACACAAACGAAGCTTTGTCGTAAAAATAGTGGCCGATTAAAAATTTATCTAGACTGCACTGTTCTACTGAAGACAGTTGGTTACGATTAATTCGTATTAAAAATGCCAGCCGAGGTGGGGACACGCAACCGTTCTAAACAATTTCGCTGCCAGCGTAAACTTAGTTGGACCAGCGTTCTTGATTCGTTCTGACTGCAAAATCCTCATGCTCGCTGGCATGAGGATTTTTTTTATTTCACTCAAAGGAGGTGAAACAGTTTGGCAATTACAAAGACACGTAAAGAAGAACTGCTCGCCCAATATGATGAGCTCATTCAAAGTAGCCGCGCCATTTTCCTGGCTGAGTACAGCGGCATGAACGTGAAGCGGATGAATGCCCTGCGCGACAGAGTGTATGAAGCCGAGGGCACCCTGCACGTTACCAAAAATACGCTGTTCAAAATCGCTTTGGAAAAATCCAATAAAAAGGTACCGGCAGACTTTCTAGAAGGTCAGCTGGCAACAGGGTTTGCGCTAAAAGAAGCGCCTTCCCTGGCCAAGGTGCTGGTTGATTTTGCCAAGGAAGAAGAAAAAGTTACCTTACGCGGTGGGTTCCTGGGCAACGATTTTGTTTCAGCACAGCAGATTGAAGCTCTGGCGAAACTGCCCAGCCTGGATCAATTACGGGCGCAGCTTATTGGCGTTATCAGTGCCCCGGCACGCAACGTGGCCTCTGTTGTGGCCGGCGGTGTTCGTCAGGTTGTTAACGTCATTGATGCTTACGCGAAGAAAGAAGAAGGGGCAGCCGAACCGGCATAAACCCCAACAATCAAATCGTTTAAAAACATAAAATTTTCGGAGGATATTAAAAGTGGCCGATTTAGCAAAAATTGTAGATGAACTGAGCAGCCTGACCCTATTGGAAGCTGCCGAACTAACCAAAATGCTGGAAGAGAAGTGGGGCGTTAGCGCCGCCGCTCCGATGGCTATGGCTATGATGCCCGGTATGGCCGGTGGTGGCGCAGCCGAAGCTGAAGCTGTTGAAGAACAGACCGAGTTCAACGTTGTTTTGAAAGACGTTGGCCCGAAGAAAATCAACGTTATCAAAGAGGTTCGGGCGTTAACGGCTCTGGGTCTGAAAGAGGCGAAAGACGTTGTGGACAACCTCGGCACCATCATGGAAGGTGTCAGCAAGGAAGCGGCCGAAGACGCCAAGAAGAAGTTGGAAGAAGCTGGCGCTGTTGTCGAATTGAAGTAAGTTTTGCTTCGCACCGAACAGTCAAAAGGCTAGTGCCAATTGGGGCTAGCCTTTTTTCTTTCCTGCAGAGTTATGGACCTCAAGTTTATTCTGGCCTCACAGTCGCCACGCCGCCGCGAACTGATTCAGCTGCTGGGTTTCCCGTTCCAGGTGATGGTGGCTGATGTGGATGAAGACAGCGTCACCGATCCGGACCCGGCGGTGAATGTGGTGCAAACAGCGCGGCTTAAGGCAACACACATTGCGGCGCAGCTTGCAGGCGCATCGCTCTCGCCGCAAACGCTCATCCTGGCGGCAGACACGACGGTGGCTTTTGCTGGGGAGATGTTGAACAAGCCAGCCAATCCGGCCGAAGCGCGCGTTATGCTGCAACGTCTGGGGAGTCGGCAGCATGAGGTGCACACCGGGTTTGTGTTGTTAAATCCGGCAAACGGCCGTGAATATCAGGGGGTCAGTACGGCCGTTGTCACCATGCGCCCCTACACCACCGAAGAAATCGACGCCTACGTCGCTACCGGCGATCCGCTCGACAAAGCAGGCGCTTACGCCATCCAGCATCCGGTATTCAAACCAGTGGCTCATCTGGCAGGCTGCTACTGCAACGTTATGGGGCTGCCCGTGTGTGAGTTGATTGTGGCCCTGGAGCAGTTCCTGGATGGGGATGACTCCTTTCAAGCGCGGTGGGAGTTAACGGCCGTGCAAAATGCCCATCTTCACTACCCCTGCCCCACCCTCACCCGCCTGCAAACCCGGCACACCGTTTAAGAAAAATGGCCCCTCGAAATTTTTGACAAGCCATGCTACAATCTTTTTGGTGACTTGTAATGTTATGTAAATGGTGCCATTTGTTTGGCCTAGAAGGATGGGTACTATGGACAACAAGCTCAAAGAGGCAATTGCCGCGGTACGAACCGGAAATAAACGGGCAGCGCAGCAGCAGCTAACCACGCTGCTGGATGAGGACCCCACCCAGGTTCAGGGCTGGTATCTGCTCAGCCTGCTGGTAGATTCGCCACAAAAACAGGCCGCGTATTTAGGCAAGACGCTGGCCTTAAACCCCAACCACGAAAAAGCAAGAGAGCAGTTAGCCGAATTAGAAGCATCCGGGCAGCTGGCGCCAACCGCCAGGTACGTATCCGACCAGCCGCTGGATGTCCTGGAACAATCCGAGACAGATGCGCTGCCCGAATGGCTGGCGAGTGAATCGGGCGATTTTGCCGTCGCACCGACGGTACATAAAGTGAGTGAAACGGCCGTCCCCAACGACAGCCTCCCCGATTGGCTCAAGGAACCTGCTTTGCCCGATTCTACGTTTGTGGCCGAGGAAGAAGTAACCACGATGGACAAAACGGCCGTCGCCCCCGCCCAAACACGTCCGGCTAAAGCAGCCAGGAGCGCCCCGGCCAAACGCAAAGCTGGGCAAAACACCCAGGGCCTTAACATCGTCTTGGGGCTGCTGGTCACCCTGGCAGTTGTTGTCATTATCCTGCTGGCTTATCTCCTCTTAAGTTAGTATAATGAGTCTTCTTTACCGGGCAGAACAGCATTCACTCTAACATATACGGTCCGAGCGCAGTGGCGATTTACAACGTTTTTATAGACAAATGATGAGCAGAGCCTCTTCCCTTGTGGTAGAGCGCTCTGTTTTTGTTTGAAGCGAAAACGTAAGAAACACCTAAATCCCTATCGAATAAAATACCTTCATTCTTTGCAGGTTGTTGTAGGGAAAACCAGAGTGAAACGGCCGTATCCCGGTCACCCGATCAACAAATAGTGACTCAGCACAATCCACAGGTTGATAACTATCCCCTGGTGTATCCCTGGATTGTGAATAAAAACCCCATACTCACTTTTTTAAGGAGGCAATATGTTGTTTCGTAATCTTTCTCGAATCATCTTACCCCTGCTGTTGATTGGCTCAGGTGTATGGTTGGTTGGCTTGACTGCCAACCCCGCGCCTGAATCTGTCAGCCGCCAGGAAGCCATCCAGGCGTTTGCCCCGGCTGGCAGCGGCATTGTCGAAGCGGGTGACCAGGCCGTGCCCGTCTCACAATTGTCCGTTCCTTACACCGTGAACATGCGTGACGTGCCCGCTGGTGTGCTGGATCCCGATAACCAGCTGGCCCGCTGGGAGCGTGGTGAAATCGACCTGGTTGAACAAGATGGCATCGTTAGTGCCGCCGAAATGGCCGAGCTGAGAGAAACATCTAATCAGCTGCTGCCGAGCCAGGCCATTCAGGAACCCAACGGCCCCAACCCCCTCACCCCTGCCCTGGGCGTCAACTTCGACAGCATGGATTACAACGAATGCTGCGGCCCGGGCGGTGGCAATGTCCCGCCCGATCCGGAATTGACTGTTGGCCCCAACCATATCATCGCTGTGGTGAACGTGGCTCTGGAAATCTACGACAAAAATGGCAACTCTCTGGTTGGTCCCACTACCTTTGCCAGCTTCATGTCGGCCAACCCCAACTGTACTGGCGTTTTTGACCCCAACGCTATCTACGATGAATCGGCCGACCGCTTCATTTTAGGCATTGATGCCGATGGCACGGGCTACTGCATCGCTGTTTCCCAGACCGGTGACCCGACGGGTGGCTGGAACCTCTACCACTACACCACCGGCAGCGCCAGCATTTTCTTTGATTATCCGCATGCCGGTGTTGGTCGCGACGCGATCTACATGGGCGCCAATATGTTCACCTCCGTTTTCCTGGACTCGCGCATTTGGGCCTTTGACAAGCAGGCGATGTACGCTGGCCAACCGGCCGCTTCGGTCATGCGCAATCTGGGCAGCAACGAAGACACACCTCAGCCGCTCAACCTGCACGGCTGGAGCACCGGCACCTGGCCCACCAGCGGCCCGCATTACATCGTCACTGAAACGGGCTACGATGGGGCCAACCACACCGTTTGGTCGTGGAATGATCCGTTTGGGGCAAACACGTTTACGGCCGTTGGCTCCTTCAACCTCAATACCGCCACCGGCGTAACCGCTGGCCTGCCTATTGCCTCCGTGCAGTCTGGCGGCGGCACGCTCGACGGCGGCGACTGGCGTCCGCTGGACTTTGAGTACCGCAATGGCTACGGCTGGACCACCATGACCATCGCCTGTAACCCTGGCGGCGGCACCGTGAACTGCGTCCGTTGGGCACAAATCAACCTGGCCACGGCTTCCGTCGTGCAGGCGGGTGTGCTCTCCAGCGCCGGTACCTACCGCTTCCACCCTGACCTGGCTGTGAACCACTGCAACGACGTGACCGTGGGTTATACTCGCTCCAGCAGCAGCACCTTCCCCTCGATTTACTACGCTGGACGCCAGGGCACAGACCCGCTTAACACCTTGCAGGCTGAAACTTTGATCAAAGCCGGGGAAATCACCTATACCTCCTTTGAAGCCTTCGCCCCGCGCCGCTGGGGTGATTACACCGGCATGACCATCGACCCCAATGGCACAACCTTCTGGTATTTGGGCGAGTACAGCAAAAACACCGGCACCACCCAGGGCCGTTGGGGCACCTACATTGCCTCCATGAGCTACGCCACCTGTAACCCTGGCGGTGGCCCCACCCCCACCCCCACCAGCACCGGCGTTCCGCCGACACCGACCAACACCCCGGTTCCGCCCACGCCCACCAACACACCAGGACCAGGCACTGGCTCCGTTACGCTGAATCCCGTGGCTGATGCTTCGGTTCTCGCCGCCCGGCCAACGACCAACCAGGGCAATGTGGCTACCCTGCGCCTCGACGCGTCACCGGACATCAACAGCTACCTGCGCTTCAACGTCCAAGGCGTGACGGGCAGCGTTACCCAGGCCACCTTGCGGCTGTACAGCCAGGCCACCTCCGGCACGGGCTACAGCGTGCACCAGGTTGCCGACACCAGTTGGGGTGAAACAACCATCAACTACAACAATGCGCCAGCCCTGGGCAGCGTGATCAACAACAGCGGTGCCATTTCCTCTGGCAGCTACATTGAAGTGGATGTCACCAGCTACATCACGGGTAATGGCCTGGTGAGCTTTGGCCTGAATACGGCCGATTCCAATCTGCTCCAATTCCACAGCCGCGAAGGTGCCAACGATCCAGAACTGGTCGTTGACTTTGCTGGCGGCGGTGGGCCAACCCCCACACCGACCAACACACCGGTTCCGCCCACCCCCACCAACACACCAGGGCCGGGTGGCAGCACCTTCACCTTCAACGCTGCCGATGACGCGATGGTCTTGTCGAGCCGACCCACTGTGAACTACGGCGCGTCAGACAGCATGAGCACAGACTCGTCGCCCGTGATCCGCAGCTACCTGAAGTTCAACGTGAGCGGCCTTGACGGCCCGGTGGCCGAGGCAACGCTGCGTGTCTATCTGAACAGCGGCACGGCCCCATTTGATGTGGCCCAGGTGGCGACCAACAGCTGGAGCGAAGGCAGTATCAACTACAGCAACGCACCGGCCGTGGGCAGCGTCATTAATGGCGTCAGTTCGGTGAGCAGCGGTTGGATCGAAATTGATGTGACCAGCGCCATCAGCGGCGATGGCACGTTCAGCATGGTTCTGGTATCCAACAGCACCCTGCGCAACGCGTTCAGCACCCAGGAAGGTGCTAACCAGCCTGAACTTGTGGTAGTGACTGGCCCGTAGTTTTGACCATGCCACTCCCCGTTTGAATAAGAAGAGGGCCTCTGCCGAGGTCCTCTTTTTTTTGCCCATCGGAAGAGTAAAAGAAACGATGACTTAACTTTGGCGTTAAGTTCTTTTGCCTAGACTTAGCCTGCTCCCCATAGAGCAAATTCAACAATCACTGGCGTCATCCACCAGATGAAAAGTTTGTCGAAGGAAGAAGCCTTTCCCCAAGGCGCATTCTAACAAATGGCCATATTGGCAACAGGAAAGGAGGTATTTGCTGCCTGATAATCCTTCATTGGAGCGGGAGCCTGACCCCAACGAGACCCACAACACTCTTTTTCACACACAACCCACTATCTTCTGCCGTGCTTTCGATTCAGATGGAAGGAGATAGATACTACTATCTTTTGGAGACAGAATATGCAGGAAAACACCCCCAAACAGTTATCTTTCAGGTTATTTTTGTTTTTTGGCCTGGCCGTCGCGGCGCTGCTGCTGATATTTATGGCGGCCTCAGGCGGACGACAGGCGGTGAATGCCGCACCAGTCGGCGCGCAATCGGCTGACGGCATCTGGCAGGATGTGGCGGAGGCCACTCTGCGCGTAACGGGCGACCGGGTGATTGTGCCCACGGCTTACCGCACCGTTTCGCTGGATTGGACGGCGCTGAATGCCATCCTGAATCAGGCACCTACCTCGTTGAGCGGCGGCAACGTTGTGTTGTCGCTGCCGCTGCCCAATGGCGATTACGGCCGTTTCCAACTCATTAAAACATCCGTCATGCACCCCGATCTGGCCGCCAAGTTCCCCGAAATCCAGACCTTCGCCGGGGTGGGCCTCGATGACCCCACTGCCTATGCCCGGCTGGACCGTACCCCCAAAGGGTTCCACGCCATGATCTTGTCCGGCAACGGCCGTGTTTTCATCGACCCGTACACCACCGGCAACGTTGACCTTTACCAGAGCTACTTCGCCAGCGACTTCATCCCCAACCTGCCCGCTGACTTTGCCCCCGATGTGGTGGTGAAAAATTCAGAGGCGCTGAACGAGACGGATACGGCCGTAGGCACCAACGGCCTCTTCGCCTCTGGCGGACAGCTGCGCACTTACCGGCTGGCGGTCGCCGCCACGGGCGAATACACCCAATTCCACGGCGGCACCGTGCCGCTGGCCATGGCCGAAATTGTGACCGCCATCAACCGCGTCGCCGGTATCTACGAACGCGAAGTGGCCGTTTCCTTCCAGCTGGTGGCCAACAACGACCTCGTCGTTTACACCAACGCCGCCACCGACCCATACACCAACAACAGCGGCGGTGCCATGCTGGGGCAAAACCAGTCCACCTTAAACAGCGTCATTGGCTCAGCCAACTACGACGTGGGGCACGTCTTTAGCACCGGCGGCGGCGGTATTGCCGGGCTGGCGGTGGTTTGTGGCAGCGCCAAAGCCCAGGGCGTCACCGGCCTCGGCTCCCCCATCGGCGATCCGTTTTACGTCGATTACGTGGCCCACGAGATGGGCCACCAGTTTGCCGGGAACCACACCTTCAACGGCAATGCAGGCAGCTGCGCCGGGGGTAATCGCAACGGCTCCACGGCTTACGAACCGGGCAGCGGTACAACCATCATGGCCTACGCGGGCATTTGCAGCCCGCAAAATATTCAAAACAACAGCGACGATTACTTCCACGGCATCAGCTTCGATGAAATCGTTTCTTTCACGACCAATGGCAGTGGCAACAACTGTGCGGCCGTTTCCAGCACTGGCAACACCCCGCCCACGGCCGAAGCCGGGGCCAGCTTCAGCATTCCACTGAACACACCGTTTACCCTCACCGGGTCGGGTTCGGACCCGGACGGCACGGCGTCGCTGACCTACAACTGGGAAGAGTTTGATCTGGGGCCAACTGGCGCGCCCAATTCACCCTCGGGCAGTGCAGCGATCTTCCGCTCGTTCAGCCCCACCACGTCGCCCTCGCGCACCTTCCCCCAGGTTTCGGACAGCGTGACCAACACGCAGACGATGGGTGAACTGCTGCCCAGCTACGCCCGCACGATGACTTTCCGCTTCACCGTGCGCGACAACCAGGTACCAGCAGGCGGTGTGGCCAGTGATGAAACGACGGTCACGGCCGTTACCGGAACCGGCCCGTTTTTAGTGACGGCACCGAATACGGCCGTTACCTGGACCGGCAACACCAGCGAAACGGTCACCTGGAACGTGGCAGGCACCAACAATGCCCCGATTAGCTGCGCCAACGTCAACATTAGCCTTTCAACTGACGGCGGCTTTACCTACCCAACCGTTTTAGAGGTCAACACCCCCAACGACGGCAGCAGCAGCGTGCTGGTGCCCAACGTGGCCAGCAGCAGCGGCCGCGTACGGGTCAGCTGCGCCAACAATATCTTCTTTGATATTTCCAACGCCAACTTCACAATCCAGCTGGGCGGCGGGCCAACCCCCACGCCATCCAACACGCCAATACCGCCAACCGCAACAAACACGCCCCTGCCGCCCACACCGACCAACACACCCGGCCCCGGCGGTCAGACGCTGACGTTCAATCCTGTGGCCGACTCCTACACCATGGCCAACCGGCCCACCAGCAACCAGGGCAGCGCCACCACCCTGCGGCTGGACGGCTCGCCGGACAACAACAGCTACTTGCGCTTTGACGTGCAGGGGCTGAACGGCACCGTGTCGCAGGCCACGCTGCGGGTCTATGCGCAGAGCAGCTCCAGCATCGGCTACGATGTGCATGAGCTGGCCAACAACAGCTGGGGCGAAACGTCGATCACCTACGCCAATGCCCCCGCGCTGGGCAGCCTCATCAACAGCACCGGGGCCGTCAGCAGCAACGGTTATGTGGAAGTAGCTGTCACCAGCTTTGTCGGTGGCAACGGCCTGGTAAGCTTTGGCCTGAGCACGGCCGATGCCAACCTCATCACCCTGGCCAGCCGGGAAAGCGGCAATCCGCCGCAGCTGGTGGTGCAAACGGCCGGTGGTGGTGGCCCCACGGCCACACCGACCAACACGCCTGTCGGACCAACCCCCACGCCAACCAATACGGCCGTACCGCCCACCCCCACCAACACCCCTGGACCCGGCGGCAGTACGTTTACGTTTACGGCCGTTGATGACGCCCTGGTGCAGTCCAATCGCTCAACCTCTAACTTTGGCAGCTCGACCACCCTGAACACCGATGCCAGCCCGATCATTCGCAGCTACCTGAAGTTTAACGTGAGCGGCCTCGATGGCCCGGTTGCTTCGGCCACCTTGCGGATTTTCCGCAACAGCGGCAGCGCACCGTTTGATGTGGCCCAGGTGAGC
>CAUJGI010000460.1 GCA_963169155.1 Chloroflexota bacterium | reverse complement strand
ATTTGCTGGTTTTTTTTCTGGGCGCGTTTTTGCCCTTGGGCTTTACCGACGGCAGCACCCTGCTCACCTGGTGGCCCCGCCGCCACGATCCGCAGATGTAGCCAAAGAGGGCGCAAAGCAAATAGAGGAACATCTCTCATTTCCTCTGTGCCCTCTTTGGCCAAAACCCTACCGTCTATACCAGAACCAGCCGGAACGCCAGCGATTTTCGTTAACGATCGTTACACCCAGTTCGCTTTTTTCCAGCGTAAACTCAGCCAACAGCTCCCGCAAAAACGCCTCATTCACCCAGCGATACGGCTCTGCATCGGCCGTTTCGTCGCGCAGGTGGGCAAACAGCAGGTAGAGGGCACCGGGCGCCAGCAAGCGCAGCAAGCCATCACGGTACGCCTGGAGCATCGGTTCGTTTAACGAATGCATGCAGCCCACATCAATTGCCAGATCGTACGGCCCTGGCAAAAAGTCAAGATCGGCAACGGAACCCACATGAAAGTGCACGTTATCGGCAACGTTAGCCGCGGCCGCACGCAGCTGCGCCCCCTCAATGGCCTGGGGCACAAAATCAACGCCATCTACCTGCCAGCCGCGCTGCGCCAGGTAAATGGCGGTACGGCCGTAGCCACACCCCAAATCCAGGGCACGCCCAGGCAGGGCCGTGCCCGTCAGCGCCTGTACTTCGGGTGGCGGCAGCGTATCGTCCCAGGGCACTTCGCCGTTGGTATAACGCTCAGTAAAACGGGCCAATGATTCTTGAAGTTCGGGAGTCATGCATTCATCCTTCAGTTAGATTTTAGGTATACTACGCGGCTATGAAAGACGGCCGTTTTAATGGAACCCGCACCTTCATCCTGGCCAACTGGCCCCGGTTTATGCTGCTTTACCTGGGCATGGTGGCCGCGCTGATCATCATTGGCATCAGCGCCATGCGGGGCTGGCTCTCATTTGTGCCCCTAACTATGGCCGTATTCCTGATTCTAATCTACTTTTTTGGCGCAGGCATCTGGGAAGCGCGCCAACGCTACGATTTCGACGGCATCACGCCCCACCACGTGCTGTTCGACATGGGCCAGGTGCCCGCCACCGAACGGTTTGCCTACATCGACCTGGGCCTGCAGCGCCAGGCGATTGGGCTGTCCCGCCGCCTCACCACCGGCCAGGTCATCGTAATCGACATCTACAACCCACAGTGGACTACCAGCCCCTGGTTGGTGCGCTGGCGCAGCCAGGAGCCGCCACCACCGACCGATCCCCGGCTGAGCTGGCGCGAGGGCAGCCTGAATTTGCTGCCGCTGCCCGACGAAAGCGTCAACACGGTGATGATGTGCCACGTCGCCGGGGAGTTCTGGCAAGAAGGCGACCGCGCGGCCCTGCTGTCGGAAGCGTTCCGCATCCTTAAGCCGCAGGGGCAGCTGCTGCTGGCCGAAACGGTGCGCAGCCAGACCAACTGGCTGGTTTACGGGCTGGGCGGATTTGGCCTCCCCACAGCGGCTTACTGGCGCGGCCTGCTGCAACAAACTGGCTATCGCGTTCGCAGCGAAAAGAATGCGGCCGGACTGTCTTTCTGCTTCCGGGCACAGAAACCAACCCCGGCCGAGGCGCAGCAACTATCGTTCAAGCTAGAGTTTTAGCCCCGGTAAACTAAGCGCCAGATAAGAACGGCCGTTTCCCCCCGTGAAGAAGGCGTAAAGAAATGGGGTGGGGAAAATACGGCCTTTTTCCCTTGTTTCCGCTCAAAACTGCCCAAAGCGCCCCGAATGCCCCCGATTTGACCCCCACTCCATAAAATTTGCATAGATTTTGCCGCCTATGGGAAGCGCGGACTATGCCTTTTTTCCTATTCACCCTTCATGAGCATCGTGGCTATAGTGCGGCCATGAGTGAACGCGGATTTGACATAACGCATCCAAAGCGCGATTGCACCTGTCACTAGCAGATCACCCCCCAACCACGCAGCCACGGCAAACCTCCCACTTTTTGCCTCATCCCCCAAGTGCATTCCCGTTTCTGTCAACCTCCAGCCAAACCAATCATCCAGAAGGAGGTGAAGCCCGGCAGGTAAACACGAGCGCCGCAAAGAAGCAGTAGACGCTCAAAAAATAAGCTTTAATCAAGCGTGAAGAAACAAACAAATCGTGAAGAAGCAGGAAGAGATCGTGAGATGGCAGCCCACTATAAGTCGTGAAGAAGCTTACCGGGCTGCCATCTCCCAGAATCATATCTTTTAGGAAGAAGAAACACTTTTTTAGTTACTAACCCAATCTAGTGAAGAAGTAGTCCGCCGCCTGCGGCTTAAGGTAAGCTGCTGGCAAATGGACTAAAATGGAGCAGAGAATGAATAAGCAACCCCCTGTTAAGGAGCGGCGTCCCATTCCGGGCGCTGAAAGTGAAAAGCTGCACCGGGTGAAGTCAAAATCCCGAATCGTCGTTGTCGGCGTCCTGCTTGCGGTCGTGTTGATTGCGGCCGTTTCTGTCTGGGCACAGTCGTATAACGTCAGTTTGCTCAGTGGTGACAATGCCGAGATTGCCTGTGACGGCCGTGGCATGCAAATCCAGCGGACGTCGCGCACCTCGGTCAACGTCATCTGCAGCGGCCCCAGCGACAATCCGCAGCCCACCGCCACATTGACCAACCCGCCGCCGCAGCCAACCAACCCGCCGCCGCAACCAACCAATCCACCACCACAGCCAACCAACCCACCGCCGCAGCCAACCAATCCGCCACCACAGCCAACCACCCCGCCCCCCACGCCCACTTCGCCGCCACCGCCACCGCCGGGAAGCAACGTCCAGCCGTATGCGGGTGCACCGGCCTGTGAGGAGATCGGCATCGTCCACAATGACCTCGCCTGGCACGGCATCTGGAACTATGAATATGGCTGCCACTGGGACCATGATCACATGAAAAACCCGCACGAGATGGACGGCATCTTCGGTACCGAGTATTACACGCTGGCCGGGAGTGAGCTTTCTTATCCCTGGCAAACTTATGCGGGTGCCGGTGAAAACTTCGAGGCTTATGTGAGCGGAACGATGACGGAAAACTCAGGCAAACATGAAGGATATGCCTGGCACCATTTCACCAATGGCCTGGAGATTTGTGACCAATCGCTGCTGCTGGGCACACAATGCCTGGACTCGTTCCGGGTACAAACCCACCAAATCGGCGGTGAAATGGGCGCGCTGACCCGCTTCCACAGTGTGTATGCGGAAGGCATCGCTTGCAGCCCTGAAGGCGCGGCGCGGATGCAGTTTAGTGGCGGCGCATACGGCCGTACCATCAGTGGGCAGTTCTACCCGCTCACCCGCGACAACATCAACCGCTTCCCTGCTGAGTTTGCCGGTTGTGGCTTTGGCAGCGGTGGTGGATGGCTCGATTTCGGCCGTTTGAACTGGCCAGAGCGCGGCGTATTGCAGCCGCTGCCGACCGACAATGCCAAATTTGCCAACTTTGCCCAGTTTGGCCCGCCGGAAGCCGCGCCTTACCGCATCCATCCCAACAGCAACCCCAACAGCCTGGATTCCTGGCAGTCGGAAGGCAATGTCTTTAACTGCCTCAGCAGTGACCCCAACTGCCAGCAGCGGCTGAGCGTGGGCCTGGGGCTGCACATCTTGCAGGGTGAATCGATCGGCATGACCAATCCGGCCAACGCCAGCGTGGCGCACCACGACCGGCAAACCCACTACTG
>CAUJGI010000459.1 GCA_963169155.1 Chloroflexota bacterium | reverse complement strand
GGTCAGCAAATCCACCAGCTTCTGGCACAGTTCATCCACGCCAAACAGGCGGGTATAAGTGGGCGGCGGCAGCACACTTTCCAACGATCGTGCCCGCTCGCGCCCAATCTCTTGCTCCTGGCCCCAAAGAACGTCAGCCAGCTGTTCGATGCCGTCCCGCTGCATCCGGCTAATCTGGTGCGGGCTGAAGTTCATCATGTTCGCCACTTCTTTCAGCGTTTTGTCGTTGACAAACCGTTGCCGCAGGACGTCAACCACCCGCGGGGCGCGTTTTTCCAAATCGGCCATGGCGTCTTGCAACACCTTGTTGGTGGCGGCGCGGCGCAAGGGAAGCGCATCACCCGCACCCAACTCAGCTTCAACCTGCTGCACAGCGGCCAGCTGGCTTAAGAGTGTGGCAGAATCGGCCGTATTTTTGGTCCAATGGCTCAACGCTTTATGCACAGCGTCGCGCAGCTCATTGGCCTCGTTCTCAGGCAAATCGTTCATGTTTTCCCTCCCTAACACAAGGTTGCGCAGAAATTGCTTCATTTTCGCAGACCGGCGCAGATTTGCGACAAGATACCAAAATTTTCGCCGATCTGCCCTGAAACCTTTCTTGCTATACTGTCAGTCAGTACCTCAGTGCCAGACACTTTCTCATATTCGTGCCCATTGTAATGAGATTGGGGGTGGTGGGGGAGGAGCCTCTTCTTTTTAAGCTTCGCGAAATACCCTCCTTCAGACAAGCCAATCATACCAGCAACTAATCTGGATGTAAACTGATATGATTTCAGCCCATCTCCTGCAAAAAAACAGCTGTGCCATTCTTGTCAGCCCCGGCTTTACCGAAAATGAAGTTGTCTACTGCCTCAGCCAGATGCGTGCCCTGGGCCTGCCAATTTTGCTGGTGGGGATCTCTACCAGCCTGGTGAAAAGCCAGCGCGGCCTGAGCGTCGCGCCCGATCTGGCGCTGAGTGAGCTGGCCAACGGTCAATCCTTCAGGATGATCATCATTCCCGGCAACTACGAATGCGTCACTAACTTGCTCACCTCGCCGGACTTTCACGTGCAGGTGAACAGAAGCCTGGCAGAGAATGGTCGGGTTGCCATACTGGCCGCTGCGGCGGGCGCGCTGCACCAGATCGCACCGTTTGCCACACCCAGTGAGCAAATTTTGTACCAACAAGACCAGTCCCTCGAACTCTTTTGCCAGCAGCTCATCCAGATCGCTACGGCATTTTGATACGGCAGTATCCCCCACAAATCCATCACGCTCCTTTTACACCAAATCAGTTGGCCAATGTTATAATGGCGCAAATCTAGACCAAATTTGCGCCAACTGCACAACTGAAACCAAACTGAGGGGTGGAAAGAAATCAATGGACATCACGCTTGCCAATGAACGCGCTTTTGTCTTAAAAGAGCAGTTGAGCCTGGAACAGGCGAAAGGGCGTGCCTGGGAGAAAAAAGTAGATGCTTTTGGGCGCATGGTAAAGGTAGCCAGCTTTTTGCAGCGGCCCAAAGAAAGTGATTTTGAGCTTGTTTACCAGGAACATCGCTACGAACCGTTCTGGCACGTTGCTTGCCGGGCGCGCTACGTTTACGAGCGCCAGCGCGAGTACCCCATGCCGCTGTCGGGCAGCGAGGTCAAATCGATTACCCTGGATGGCAAAGAATATGCGGTGCAAAACGGCCGTCTCCTCTTTACCGTCACCGAAAAGTGCCGCGAAGAACCAGAACGCATCCGCTTCATTGACGGGTACACCAACCAGCCCAACGACACCCTCAGCCAATATCTCCGTTTTCCCGCCAACGAAGTGCCGCCCGAACATTTGGAAGAGCTGGGCCAGCAAGGGGCCATCGTGGTACCGGCCCAGGTGCGGGCCTCAGTTGTGGTGCGTAATGTGCTTTTGGAAGTGCTCAAGAGCATCCAGGCAGACGTCATTCTGGAAGACGCCGTTGAAATTGCCCATGTGGATCTTTACTATCGCCCCGTTTACGCTTTCCAATTCCGCTGGCACAGCAAGGAAAAGGAAGCCATCGTCGAATACGATGCCATGACCGGCGAGCTGCGCACCGATGGCAAAACGTTCCAGCAGTACATGGGCAAGCTGCTCGATCCCGAATTCCTGTTTGACGTGGGCGTCGAGACCATTGATTTGCTCGTGCCGGGCGGCGGACTTGCTGTTAAACTCGCTCGCAAAGGATTAGACGTGGCTCGCAGCCGCAGCCAATCGTAGGGCGATTAAAAACCTGCGGCCGTTCAACCAACCAATTGTAAACACCAGCCATGGTTTGCCGTAACCCATGAATCTTGTTCGTCTCGACAACCTTACCCACCACTACAGCGACCGCATCCTGTTTGATTCCATCCACCTGCTCATCAATGAGGGCGACCGCATTGGCCTGATCGGCCGGAATGGCTCCGGCAAAACAACCCTGCTGCGCCTCATTGCGAGGCTGGAAACGCCAGCTGCGGGCGACATTACCGTGTGGGGCGGGGTGCGCATTCAATATTTGCCCCAGGAACCGGATTTGCCGGGGGAAACGGCCGTTCTCGACTACATTTTCCAGGGCGATGCCCCCCAACTCCAGCTGCTGCGTCAGTATGAAACCATCAGCGAAGCGCTGCAGGCCAATCCGACCAACCCCGATTTGCAGGCCCAGTTTGCCCAGGTCACCCAAGAGATGGACCGCACGCAAAGCTGGCAGGCAGAAGCCGAAGCCAAAGCGGTATTAACGCGACTGGGCATCACCACATTCCAGGCCAAAATCGGCACGCTGAGCGGCGGCCAGCAAAAGCGGGTCGCCCTGGCGCGCGGCCTGATCGACCCCGGCGACTTGCTCATCCTGGACGAGCCCACCAACCACATCGACGCTGAGACGGTGAGCTGGCTGGAGCAATTTTTGCTCACCATGCCCGCCGCCTTGCTAATGGTGACCCACGACCGCTACTTTTTGGACCGGGTGGTGAACAAAATTGTGGAGCTGGATCGGCGGGAGTTGGTGACGTATTCGGGCAATTACGGCCGTTACCTGGAACAGCGCGCCACCCGTGAAGAACAGCTGCAAACGTCCGAAACCAAACGCCAGGCGCTGCTGCGGCAGGAGCTTGCCTGGCTGAATCGCGGTGCCCAATCGCGCACCACCAAGCAAAAAGCGCGCATCCAGCGTGTGGCCGAGCTGCAAACCATCAGCTATGACAAGGGCGACCAGCGTGTGGCCCTGGCCCTGGCCAGCCGCCGCCTGGGCAAGCGTGTGCTGGAAGCGACCAATCTCAGCAAAAGCTACGACAACCTGACCCTGTTTGATAACCTCGATTTGCAGCTGGACCCTGGCGACCGAATCGGCATCATCGGGCCAAATGGGGCGGGCAAAAGCACCTTGCTGGACGTGCTGGCAGGCAAAACTACGCCAGACAGCGGCGAAGTGCGCTGGGGCGACACCGTCGAGCTGGGCTATTACGACCAGCAGGCCGAC
>CAUJGI010000458.1 GCA_963169155.1 Chloroflexota bacterium | reverse complement strand
GCAGCGCCAGGCGCGAAGCGCCGAGGCGCTGCCCTTGCTCCAGGCAAGGCTGATCGCTTACGTAAAAATCAGTGCCCCAATTAAAAGGTGATATGCAGCCAGATTTTGCCTACTAAATTGGTAACAATTCCCCCAAATGGTGGATGATGTAGGTGGGGATTATATCCGATTGGGCCGCCATCGCTTCGCTGGTTGCGCCAGTCAAAGTGAGCGCCCCCGCCATGCCCGCGTTTAGCCCCATCAGCACGTCCGTCTCCAGCCTGTCCCCCGTCATGATGCAGCGCTCGGCGGGCAGGTCCAGCAGCCCCAAAATCGCCTCCGCCATGTACGCCGATGGCTTACCCACCACCGCCTCAATTTTCGTATCCGTACACGCCTCGATGGCGGCAATCATCGCCGCTGCGTCTGGCTCGCCGCCGCCGGGCACCGGGCAGTACCGGTCTGCATTGGTGGCAAAAAAGCGCGCCCCGTGGCGGATGGCATCAAAGGCGATTTGCAGCTTGCGGTACTCAAACGTCCGGTCAAAGCTGGCAATCACCGCGTCTACCTCGCTGGCGTTGTCGGTTAGGGTGAAGCCTGCCTTCGTAAGCTCATCACGCAACGACTGCTCCCCCACCACAAACAGCTTCGCCCCCGGCATCCGTCGCTGTAAAAAATCCACCATCACGTACGACGAGTTGATCACGTCGCTGTCCGGCGTGGGCAGCCCCAGCCGCGTCAGTTTTTGCGCATATTCTTCCCGCGTTTTGGTGGGATTGTTGGACAAAAAAACCGTCCGCTTCCCCATCTCCCGCAAACGCGTAATCGTCTCCCCCGCGTTTGGCAGCAGCGCCTCCCCCAAATAAACGGTCCCATCTAAATCAAAAATGTAAGCGTCAAACTCTCTCATCATCATCTTCACGGTAGATTGGGCCATTTTCTTTACCAGAACATTCGTCATGATTTAGCAAAATGGCCCAATCTTGAGTTGGTTAGCCCTTCACCCCGCTGCTCGTCGCACTTTCCACAAAAAAGCGCTGCCCCAAAATGTAAATGATCATCGGCGGCAAAATGGCGATGGCCGCGCCCGCCAAAATCAGGTTGGGGCTGTCAGAAGCGCGCCCGCGCAGCACGTTCAGCGACAGCGTCAGCACGTGATTGTCCACGTTTCCGGTGTTGATGACCACCAGCGGCCAGAAAAAGCTGTTCCAGGCGTACAAAAAGGTGAAGGTCGTCAGCGTGGCCAGGGCGGGCGTGCTGGCGGGCAGGAAAATGCGCAGCAAAATTTGCAGCCGGTTGGCCCCGTCAATCAGCGCCGCCTCTTCAATCTCCTTGGGAATGGTGATGAAAAATTGGCGCATCAGGAAGGTGCCGTAGGCGCTAAAAATCCAGGGAATCACCAGCGAGGCAACCTTGTCTACCCAGCCGATGGTGACCATCAGCTGGTACATCGGCGTCACCAGCACCACAAAGGGAATCATGATGGTGCCCAGGTAGAAGACAAACAAATTGTTGCGCCCCGGAAAGTTGAGCCGGGCAAAGGCGTACCCCCCCAGCACGGAGGTGGTCAATGTGCCCAACACCACCAAAACAGTGACCAAAATGGTGTTGCTCAGGCTGCGATCCATGTTTTGCAGCTCGATCACGTCGGTGTAATTTTCCGGCCGGGCGGTGAGTTCTTCCACCGGCTGGCTAAGCCGCACGTTTTGCAGGATTTCCACGCTGGAGTCGTTGGGGTCCACAAAGCGGCCCAGGGCGGTTTGGCTGAGCAAAGCCAGTTCTTGCGTTTGCCCATCGTTGGTGACCAGGTAAACAGGCAGCTCCTCACCGTTCACCACGATTTGTTCCGTGTTGGTGAAGCCGCCTTTGGGTTCGGCGTTGTCTAGAGGCAGCTGTAGTTCCACCCCCGGATTGGCCGGATCGACAAAAACGCCAATGCGAATATTGCTCTCTACCAGCGCCAGCTCGCGCTGCTCCCCGTCCACCTCGCCGTAGTAGAGGGGCAGCGGTTCGTCGAAGCCGGGCATCTCGGTGGTCAGCGTTTCACGCGGCAGCAGGCGCGGCGGGTAGCGAAACGTATCTTTTGGCTCCTTAAAGGAGGTGGTGAGCATGTACAGGAACGGGAAGATCATAAAAAAGGCAAAAACCGTCAGCACCAAATAGATCAACCCGTTGCGTGTATATTGAATTGCTTTGTATGAACGAATCATCAGATCACCTTGTCGTGGCGAAGACCCTAAGGGTTTGTCGTCCCATTTGGATGCTTGCTCATAAAAAAACCCTTAGGGTCTACTAGCTTTCATAAGAACTGCCGCTGGTGCGCTGGCGTTGGAACTGAACCAGGGTGGCGGCAAAAATGAGCAGGAACAGCACCCAGGCAATGGCCGAGGCGTAGCCCTGTTCAAAGCGCTGGAACCCTTTCTGGTACAGGTAGAGCACAATCGTCAGCGTGGAGTTGCTGGGGCCAGCCGGATTTTGCCCCATGATGATGAACACCTGCTCAAACACCTGCATCGCCTGGATAACGGTGGTGGTAACCACAAAAAAGGTGGTCGGGCCAAGCAGGGGCAGGGTGACTTTCCAGAACTGCTGGCGCGGCGTGGCCCCATCGACCGTAGCCGCCTCGTACAGGGCGCGGGGGATGTTTTGCAGCCCGGCCAAAAAGAGCACGGTGTTGAAGCCTATCCATTGCCACGCCGCCATGATGATGACGGCCAGCAGGGCGGTATTACTTTCGGACAGCCAGCGAATTTGCGGATCGGTCAGCGGGAGACCGATGGTGTTGAACAGGTCGATGAGCAGCGTTATCCCGTAATTGATGTAGCCAATCGTGGCGTTGTAGAGCCACTGCCATACCAGGGCAATGCCAACAACGGCCGCGACGCTGGGCAAAAAGTAAATGGCGCGGAAAAAGCGCATGCCGGGAACTTTGCTGTTGAGCAAGTTGGCCAGAAACAGGGCAGGAATGACGCTCAGCGGCACGGCCAGCAGCACAAATTGCAGCGTGTTGCCCAGCGCCGTCCAAAACAGCCGGTCCTGCGCGCCGATGATGTAGCTCTGGCCGAAAATGGTAAACCGGTTCAGCTCATCGTATTGGGTCACATCCAGCACTTCGCTGGCGAGCTGGTCGGCGCTGGCCAATGGCTCCAGGTCCAGGTTGAAAATCTCACCGTAGTTTTCCAGGCCGATGAAGTTGGGGGTGCTGAAGGCGTCGGAGTCGGTGAAGCTGACGTAGAGGGAGAGGATTAGCGGCCCGGCAAAAAAGATGAGGAAGCCGAGCAGGTTGGGCGAGAGGAAAAGGTAGCCGTTGAGCATTTCGGAGTCGGCGTTGGTGGCGCGGAAGGTGTCGGCCACGGGCTGCTGCCACATGCCCCAGACCATGAGGCCAAAAAGCACGGTGGCGGTGAGGAACACGGCCGTTTCCCACCCCTCCAATAGCGCACTCGGCACCGTCGCCAACCCATCCAGTAGCCCCACGGCAAACAAAAAGATGATGCCCGCCAAAATCGCAATCGCCCGGCCCACCTGCCGCACCTGCTGCTGCCGAATCAAATCCCCCTCAAAGCGCTCAGTCTGCGAACCAATCCACA